>CAIUDS010000337.1 GCA_903897985.1 uncultured delta proteobacterium | reverse complement strand
TACTGCGATTATAATTTCTACGGCGGCATTTACCGCAGCGTCTATCTCATCTCCACCGCAAAAAGCGCCATCGCGGTGACCGATTTCGCCTCGCCCGGGGTCTATCTCACTCAGAAAAAAGTGACCGACGATCAAGCCGAACTCGAATTCCTGGCCCGGGTGTCCGCGGCTGACGCTTCGGGCCTGACCGTGCGGTTTCGAGTAATGGATGCGACCGGCACGGAAGTTAAGACCGCGGACGCCGCTCCCGCCCCGAAAGGACCATGGCTGGAGGCCACGGTCCAGCTTAACCTTGACCATCCCCATTTATGGAACGGGGTCGCAGACCCCTATGTTTATAAGATCCGCGCCGAGCTACTTAGCTCGGGCCAGGCGGTTGACGCGGTCGAGCAGCCGCTCGGCTTGCGGTATTTTCGGGTGGACGGCGAGCAGGGATTTTTTCTGAACGGCAAGAACTACCAGCTCCACGGCATGAACCGTCACCAGGACCGTGAGGGCAAGGCCAATGCCATCAGCGACGCGGACCAGGAGGAGGACTTCGCGCTCATGCGCGAGATGGGCGTGAACGCGGTCCGGTTGGCGCACTATCCGCAAGCTGACTTGGCCTATTCGATCTGCGACCGGGATGGGATCGTGGTCCGGGCTGAACTGCCCTTCTATGGACTGACCGGCGACGCGACCGGCATTTTTTTGAACAATCCGAAGTTCCGAGAGAACTTGAAGCAGCAGCTGGTCGAGATGATCCGGCAGAACTACAACCACCCCTCGATTGTCTTCTGGGGATTGTTCAACGAACTGACGCCGCCGGGTGACCCGGTCCCGCTCTTGCGCGAACTGAACGACCTGACGCACCAGGAAGACCCCTACCGCCTGACCACGGCGGCGACCTTCCTGGAAGGCCGGCTGAACGATGTCGCCGACCTCAGCTGCTGGAACCAGTATTGGGGATGGTATTACGGTTGGGTCCAAAATTTCGCGCTCTTTATCGACACCCAACACAAATATCATCCCCAGCGCCGTTTGTGCATCAGTGAATACGGCGCCGGCGCCAGCGTTCACCAGCACTCCGAGTTTAACCGCCCGGTGATCACCACCGGCCATTGGCACCCGGAAAATTACCAGGCCTATGTCCATGAAAAAATGTGGGCTATGATCGCGGAGCGCCCATTCTTATGGGCCGCTTTCCCTTGGGTTATGTTCGACTTCAGCGTGGTCAAGCGCAATGAAGGCGACCGGCCCAACCTCAATGACAAGGGCATGATCACCTTTGACCGCAAGATCAAAAAGGACGCCTTCTTTTTCTACAAAGCGAACTGGAACCCGGAACCCATGATTCATATCACTAATAAGCGGTTCGTGGAACGGGAGAACTGGCTGATCGAGGTCAAGGTTTATTGCAATAGCGGGCCGGTCCTACTGAGCGTGAACGGGAGAAAAATAACCATGCAGCCGCAAGGCTACAGCATCCACACGGCCAAAGTGTTACTCAAGCCGGGCGAGAACCGGGTGATCGCCACGGCCAAGACCGCGGACGGCCGGATGCTCGAGGATAGTTGCACCTGGAAACTCGGGACAAGATAGAGCGCGGACTTGTCCGCTCCCGCCCGCCTGATCGTTCAGGCGGGTGTGATCCAATTTTAAATAGGGAGGAATAGATGAACAAAGTTTTTAAGGCGGTGGCCCTGATGGCGCTGGGAGCGGTCTTGGTGTTCATAGGCCCGGAGTGGGTGGAGGCCGCGGGCAACGGCCGGATGGTCTTGAACATCAACCCGGATTGGAAGTTCGCCTTGGTGGACAGCGGTCAAACCGGCGCCTGGCAGGATGTTAACCTGCCCCACTCGTGGAACACGCAGGACACGCTCGATGGCGACAACAAATACCGGATGGGCCAAGGCCTCTACCGAAAGGAACTCGACCTCTCGCCGCAGCCCGACCGCCGCTATTTCCTCCGCTTCGAAGGCGTGAACATCAAGTGCCGGGTGCGGGTCAACGGGCAGGAGGCCGGCTCGCACCGGGGCGGTTACACCGCGTTCGCCTTCGAGATCACCGGCCTGGTCAAGCCCGGCAAGAACCTGATCGAGG
>CAIUDS010000336.1 GCA_903897985.1 uncultured delta proteobacterium | reverse complement strand
GTGTGGCGACTCCTGGAGCGCAAGCGGGTGGAGGAAGAACTGCGGGCGAAAGACCGGGCGCTGGAGTCAAGTATCAATGCAATCGCCCTTGGTGGGCTTGATGGGAAACTCACCTACGTCAATCCCGCCTTTCTCAAGTTGTGGGGGTATCGCGACCGTAGAGAGGTCGAGGGGAGATCGGCGATTGAGTTTTGGGTGTCGCCTGACGAAGCCGCCCAGGTCATGGCAGCCTTGCAGAAGACGGGGCAGTGGTCTGGCGAGATGAAAGCCGCGAACAAGGATGGTGGTGCAATCGATCTCGAGTTGACGGCGTGTATGATTCTGGGCGAGGATGGCGGATCGGCGGGAATGTTCGCCGCCTTTCAGGACATCACCGAGCGCAAGCAGGCGGAGGCGGCGCTGAGAGAGTCCGAGGAGCGCTACGCCACCCTCTTCCTGGGCGCTGAAGAGGGGATACTCGTCGCCGACCTGGAGACGAAGAAGTTCGTCTACGCCAATCCCTCCATCTGCCGGATGCTGGGCTACTCCGAGGAGGAGATGAAACGCCTCGGCGTCCAGGACATCCACCCGGCGGAGTCCCGGGAGCATGTGCTCGCCGAGTTTGCGGCCCAGGCCCTGGGCAAGCGGCCCCTCGCGGTGGAACTCCCCTGCCGGCGGAAAGACGGCTCTGTCATCTACGCCGACATCACCGCCGGCGGCATGATCCTCAATAATAGGCCCTGCAATGTCGGCTTCTTCTCCGATGTCACCGAGCGCAAGGCCGCGGAAGAGCGCCAGCAGCTGATGCTCGAAATCCTGGAATTGTTTAACTCGGCCGAACCAAATGTTGACCGGGTCCGGTCGCTGTTGCTCCTGGTCAAAAAATTCACGGGAATGGAGGCGGTGGGGATCCGGCTTAAGCATGGTGAAGACTATCCCTATTATGAGACGAATGGATTTTCCGAAAATTTTGTGGAAAAGGAAAATTATTTATGCGCGCGCGACCAGGCCGGAGAACTGATCCGGGACTCCGCGGGGGCGCCCTATCTGGAATGCATGTGCGGGAATGTCATCAGCCGCAGGACCGATCCTTCCCAGCCCTTTTTCACCAAAGGGGGCAGTTTCTGGACCAATGGCACCACCCAACTTCTGGCTTCCACTTCCGAGAAAGAGCGGCAGACCTGGACTCGGAACCGATGCAACAGCGCGGGCTATGAGTCGGTGGCGTTGATTCCTTTGCGCTCCGGCCCGGAAATTATCGGCCTGCTTCAACTGAATGATAAAAGGAAGGACAGGTTCAGCTTGGGGCTGATTGAATTTTTTGAGGGAGTTGGCGCCAGTATCGGAATCGCGCTCGAGCGCAAGCGGGCGGAGGAGGAGTTGCAAAATTCCGAGTCCCGGTATCGGCGGCTGTTCGAGTCGGCCAAGGACGGGATCATGACCCTGGACGCCGAGACCGGACAGATCACCGATGTCAATCCCTTCCTGGTGGATATGCTCGCCTCTTATTACAACGACCTGTTGGCAAAGCCGGTCTGGGAGGTGCCGGCGTTAAAGGATATCGTGCCCGACCAGGCCGCTTTCATGGAGCTGGCGCGTAAGGATTATATCCATTACCCGGAACTGTCCATTGAGACCAGGGACGGCCGCCGGCGGGAGGTGGAGTTCGTCGGCAGCGCCTATCTGGTTGACCACCGGCGAGTGTTCCTGTGCAACATCCGCGACATCACCGAGCGCAAGCGGGCGGAAGAGGAATTGCTTCGGCACCGGGACCACCTTGAGGAATTGGTGAAGGAACGGACCCTCGAGCTCGATCAAAAGAACGCCTTGCTCAAGATCAAGATTGATGAGCGCCGGGTGGCGGAAGAACGAAACCTGAAGCTGGCCGAAATCGTGGACTCCTCGGATGACGCCATCATCGGCCTGAACTTGGAGGGCGCGATCATCAGTTGGAACCGGGGCGCGGAACGGATTTATGGATATACCGAGTCCGAAGTGATCGGTAAATCCGATTTAATGCTGACCCCGGCCGACCGGAAAGACGAACTGCCCGACATCCTGGCGCTGATGCGGCAGGGAGAACGGATCGAGAGACTCGAGACCGAGCGCCTGCGAAAAGACGGGAAAATTATTCAGGTGTCCCTGAGCATTTCCCCGGTCCAAGACACCGAAGGCCGGATTGTCGGGATTTCCAGCATCGCCCATGACATCACCGAGCAAAAAATGGCGGAGACCGCGCTGCGGCAAAAAACCGAAGAGATAGATATGTTCTTCAGCCTGTCGCTGGACCTGTTGTGCATCGCGGACACCGACGGCCATTTCCACCGCTTGAACATGGCCTGGGAAAAAATCCTGGGTTATGCCCCCGGTGAACTCCAGGGCAAACGGTTTCTCGAGTTCGTCCACCCCGACGATGTCAAAAACACCATGGCGAGCACCGCAGCCCTGGCCTCCCAGCAGGAAGTGGTCCGCTTTGTCAACCGTTACCGCTGCAAAGACGGAAGCTATCGCTGGATTGAATGGAACTCGGTTCCCGCGGGAACAATGATTTACGCCGCGGCCCGGGACATCACCGAGCACAAGCGCTGGGAGGAGGAGCTGAAACAGGCCAAGGATGCGGCGGACTTTGCCAACCGGGCCAAGAGCATCTTCCTGGCCAACATGTCCCACGAAATCCGCACGCCCCTGAATGCCATCCTGGGCTTTTCCCAACTCCTGCTCCGGGAAAAGTCGCTCGAGCCGAAGCAGAAGCAGTTCCTGGGCGCCATCAACCGGAGCGGAGAAAACCTGCTCTCCTTGATCAACGACATTCTGGAGATGTCCAAGATCGAAGCCGGCCGCATAACCCTCAACCCATCCACCTTTGACCTCCACGCGCTCCTTAACGACCTGGAGTTGATGTTCAAGCCGCGGGCCGAGGATAAAAAGCTGGCGCTGCTTTATGAACATGGGATCGAGTTGCCGCGCTATGTAATCGGGGATGAAAACAAGCTGCGCCAGATTTTCATCAATCTCTTAAGCAATGCCGTGAAATTCACGGACCAGGGCGGCATTGCCGTGCGCGTGGGGTCAAGGCCCGGGGACGGCGCGAAGTTCTGGCTCCAGGCCGAGATCGAGGACACCGGGGTGGGCATTGCGGCGGAAGAACTCGGCAATTTATTCAAACCGTTTCAACAGGTGGGCAAAGGACGCCGGACCGAGGGCACCGGTCTGGGTCTGATGATCAGCCGGGAGTTTGTGCGGCTGATGGGCGGGGAAATCAGCGTCAAGAGCGAGCCGGGCAAAGGCAGTATTTTTCGCTTCGACCTGCTTTTAAACCAGGCGAATGTTTCATCGGTGGAAAAGGCGCGGCCCTTGCCCCGGGTCTTGAGGCTCAAGCCCGGTTCACCCTTGTTTCGGATTCTGGCCGCGGATGACAAAAAGGATAACCGGGAACTGCTCTCTCAATTGCTGAGTCTGGTC
>CAIUDS010000335.1 GCA_903897985.1 uncultured delta proteobacterium | reverse complement strand
GCCACCGTGATGAGCGACGAGATCAACCTCGAACGCTATGTGCCGCGGGCCGACCTTTTGATCGGGGCGGTGCTGGTGCCGGGAGAACTTGCGCCCAAGATCGTGCCGGTCTCGCTGGTGAAAAAGATGAAGTCCGGGGCTGTGATCGTGGACATCGCGGTTGACCAGGGCGGCTGCATCGCCACCACCCATCCGACCAGCCACGACCACCCGGTTTATAAACTCCACAATGTCATCCATTACGCCGTGCCCAACATGCCCGGCGCCGTGTCCAAGACCAGCACCCAGGCGCTCGCCAACGCGGTGTTCCCCTATGTCTTGAAGATCGCAAAACTCGGTCTCGAGAAAGCCGCGGCCCAAGATGAGGACTTGCGCCGAGGCATCAATATTTACACTCGGCCCGGACAAGCCCAGGGCGTGATCACCAATGCCGGCGTGGCCCAGGCTTTTGGCGGCAAATATGTGCCAATGGAAAAGGCCGCGGGGTTGAAATGAAAACCCTGGTAACCGGCGCCGGCGGCTTGATCGGGTCCGCGGTGACGCGCGCGCTTTTGAAGGAAGGCCGGGAAGTCAAAGCCATGCTCCGGCCCGGGGAGGACTCGCGAAACCTTAAGGGCCTGGACCTGGAATTGGTGGAAGGCGATTTGCTCGATAAGCCCTCGCTCGAGAAGGCGCTTTCAGGCTGCAACAAGCTGCATCAACTCGCGGCCATCTACCGGCACTGGCACCCCCAAGGCTCGGACTTCATCCGGCGGACCAACATCGAAGGGACCCGCAACATCCTGGACGCGGCCTGCAAGTTTGATCTGGAACGGATTGTTTATACCAGTTCCATTTCCTCGCTCGGTTTCCATAAAGACCGGCCCAGCACCGAGGCCGACTACCCGGACTTGAAAGACTGCGCGCGCCAGCCCTACCGCGAGAGCAAATATTTGGGCGAGAAGCTCGCGTGCGAATATCTCCAGAAACTGCCCCTGGTGATCGTGAACCCGGCCTCGCCGATCGGTCCGCGCGACTGGGTGCCGACCGCCACGGGCAGAATCATTCTCGATTTTCTCAATGGGAAAATGTTCGCCTATGTGGACGCCGGGATCAACCTGATTGATGTGGACGACCTGGCCCTCGGCTTTGTCCTGGCCGAGAAAAAAGGCCGGGTGGGAGAAAGATACATCCTGGGCAACTACAACACCTGGCTCAAGGATTTCTTCTCGATGATGGCGGACCTGACCGGCCTTAAACCGCCCACGGTAAAAATGCCGAGGCTGGTGGTGCGAGTGGTCGCGGAAATCGCCGAGGCCGTCGCGAACATCACCAAGAAGGAACCGATCGCCGCGGTCGAACAGGCGCTGCATTTGCGCTATAACGAGTTCGCGGACTGCACGAAGGCGGTTAAGGAACTGGGCCTGCCCCAGAACGACATCCGGATTGCCATCCGCAAGGCGGTGAAATATTACCTGGAGACCGGAGCGGTCATGCCCGAGCGGGCCAAGCTGATGCATTTGAAAGAGGCCATCGGTTGATCGGAAAAAAGTCCGGCCCGATGAAAGTCAAAATAGCCATTGCCGCAATCATTTATATCCCGATCACTTTTCTCCTTTTCATTTTCGTGATGAACGCTCCGCTCAACCCGAACGAACACATGTATCTGGCATCCTCCGCGCTCATCCAAAATTTCCGGCTCTACCGCGACTTCGCTTTTATCCAGACGCCCCTGCTCCCGCTCCTTTACGGGCTGTTCTTTAAAGTCAGCGGGACCACCCACTACCTGTTTTTCGGCCGGCTGTTTTCGCTGCTTTTTTTGCTGGCCGCGGGGGTCCTGATCTATGGCATCGCCTACAATTTTTCCCGCGATTTTTGGGCGTCCGTCCTCCTGCCCGCGTTGATGCTCCTGAACGAAATGGTCGTGGAGGCAACCAAGGAGGCGTCCAATTACACCATGGCCATCGCGCTCAGTCTGGCCGGATTTTATTTGTTCATCGGCGCGCTCTCAAAGCATCCCATCCGCCCGGCTTGGATGATCGGCAGCGGTTTTTTGCTCG
>CAIUDS010000334.1 GCA_903897985.1 uncultured delta proteobacterium | reverse complement strand
TTCACCGAGCTTGGCTCCGGCTTCCGCCTGGCCTCCCACGACCTCCAGATCCGCGGCGCTGGCAACATCCTGGGAGCCCAGCAATCGGGCCAGATCGCCCGGGTGGGCTTCGAGCTTTATTCCCAACTGCTCGACGAGGCCACTCAAAAACTCAAGGGCGAGGAGAAGCCTTCGGAGATCGAGCCCGAGCTGAAGCTGCAAGTGCCGGCCTTCCTGCCCGAGACTTATATCCCCTCGGCCAAAGAGCGCGTAACCTGGTATAAGCGCTTTTCCATGGTGCGCGATGAAGCCGAGATCAAGGACCTGCGCGAAGAGCTACTCGACCGCTACGGCCCCCGACCCGAAGAGGTCGAGAACCTGGCCCAGGTCATGGCCATTAAAACTCTGCTCAAGCAGGTCCGCGCCCGGGGCGTCGAGTTCAACGGCCAGGTGATCGGGCTTCACCTCGGCGAAGCCGCCCTGGTGGACCCGGAGCGCGTCCTCCGCCTGCTCCGCTCCTCGCCCAATCGCTACCGCCTCACTCCCGACCACCACCTCTACGCCCGGCACCCCTTCCAAAGCCCCGCCGCCCTGTTCGACGCGGTGCGCGCTCTCCTGGCTCAAATTCTCCCGCCCGAGTCCCAGTTCCCCATCCCCGACCCTCGCCGCAAGCGTTGATCCTTGCTTGCAAAACTGTAAACTTAAATCTTAAGCTTTGACCGCGATCCTCTGTCGAGTAAAAAAAGAAGGATAATTACCAGGTGAGTAAAAGGCGATCGTGCACGACTTCTTCCGCCAGATTTGCGCCCTCCATCTGAAAACGCCGAAGCATTGAACGACCGCAATTGACCGAGGTTTCTCGTTCAAACAGGCCGCTCGGAATGGGCAGGCGGCATTCATAACCGCCCGATTTTTTCGACCCGTCTATGGAGAGCAGGACATAGACGCCGCGCGCTTTGGCGCGGGCAATTACCGTGAATAGCCGATCCAGGCTGAAGGTTTGAGCTCCATACAGAATGGCTTGACTGTGAACGTAAGGCGGATCGCAATAAATCATGTCTCCAGGCTTGGCCTGTTCCATCACCGGTTCGAAGTCGGAGTGCAAAAAGGTCGTGCCGGCCGTTCTTTCCCGCCACACGTCAACCCGGTGACTGAAGGAGTCCGGAGAAATGGGCTGGTGCACCCCGATCGGAGTGCTCATATAGCCGTCGGCCTGTCGGAAACGGACAACGCCTCCATAACAAGCCCGAGCCAGAAAAATGAGGTCCGAGGGGTTGGGAGACCGGTTATAAGATTCCTTGATCTCTTCATAGACCTCCTGGCGATTGCCCGACATAAACCGTTGCCAGCGTTCGGCATACCATTGCTTCAAGGTTTGGGGAGTAGTTTTTAAGGTGATCCAAATATCCACGAGCGGCCGGAGAATATCCGAGGCCACGGCCTGGACCGGAGCGAGGCTTCCCAGCACCGCGCCGCTGCCCAGAAACGGCTCAAAATAGGTTCCATAATTATCCGGCAAATAGCCGATGATCTCGTGGGCAAAGCGCTGCTTGTTTCCCACCCATTTCAGGAGCTGGGAGCGAAAGGGCACGGAAGGCCGGCTCGGTTGTCCTCGCCTCAGTTCTTCCACGTCAAACAAGGTTCTTTGCATGCGGGCTCCCTCGCTTAATCTTAGCTGAGCTTTCTTATATCCCAAATTGGGATATTAGTCAAGAGTTTTCTATACTAACGGTCCAAGATGTCGAAACGGATGCCGAAAAGCCTTCATTCCCGGGATCAGAAGGCACTCCTTCGGGCCTTGCGTCAAATTCGGATTGGAGCCGGGCTTCGCCAGGCCGACTTAGCGCAGAAGCTGGGAAAACCGCAATCCTTCGTGAGCAAATATGAAACCGGCGAACGGCGCCTGGATTTGCCGGAGATTCGTAAAATCTGCCAGGCGTTGGATATTCGTCTGACCGAGTTCGTGAAGATTTTTGAGCGGCTGGCTCAGGAGAAGTAAGTGCAGTCCAATCCCCGTTTTCGAGATTGCCCGCTGGACTTCTGGGCCCAGGTCCGGCTGATCAGCCAGGAGTCAGGCTACACCGAGAGGGGCACCGGCCGCATTAAAAAATACTCAGTGCAAGAGATGGCGACCGCCATCCGGAATCTGGGATTGGATCCCTCACTCCTGGTGGATAAACAGAATCAATTTACAGCTAGGGCCGATCTCTTGCGTCAATACTTTGAATATCGAGCCAGTCTGCTCAATGAGCGCGTCGAACCATTGTTGATGGACAAGAAAAGGGCCAAGAAGGTCTTCCGGGAGCTCTATCGCGACTATCATCCGACTTGCCCCATTCCGATGAACAAACAAAAGGGAGCCAAGAAAGCCCCGGCGTATTTGACCGGCATCGTGAACATCCTCATCGAGGCGAATAAAGGAGATCATCCAGTTGATTATGATCCTCGCTCTCTCCCAACCTTTACCAAACACGGCATCCCTGTCCGGACCTTGGCGCGAAGGATTGACGGTTGCTTTCCGGGAGTGATTAATCCTATCGCCATCTGGGAGATCAAGGAATATTACAATACCACCACCTTTGGAAGCCGGGTGGCGGATGCCGTCTATGAAACCCTCCTGGATGGCCTCGAATTGGCGGACCTGCGCGAGCACGAGGGAATCGCAGTCAAGCATTACCTCATGGTGGACGACCATTATACCTGGTGGGATTGCGGTCGTTCCTACCTTTGCCGGGTCGTAGATCTGCTCCAGATGGGTTATGTGGACGAGGTTTTATTCGGCCATGAAGTCGTCGAACGCCTGCCTCAAATTGTCCGCGGATGGGTCGCAGATCAAGAGAAAACACGTCGCTAACCTCAAGACAAGATCGGGGTCCGTTCGGTACTTTGAATTTAATGGTTCCGCCTGTTCCGAAATCCGAAGCCTCTCTGAAAAGGTTTCAAGGTTTCATGGTTTCAAGGCATCCTCGTCCCGCGTCTGAGCGGGATTCCTGGTTCCGATTCCCTGCCTACTGCCTACTGTCTACTGCATTCCACGCCCGATCGTGTTACAATCTCTCTCGCCAAGGACAACTCGTTGGAAATTCCAGGTCAAGAAATTCTGCTCTCCAAATCCGAGCGAGTGCTCGGCTGGCCCGAGTTGTGCCTGGCCCTGGCCCAGGCTGCGGCTTCGGAGTCGGCCCGGGCCATTTGCCGCGAGCTGCCCCTAGCGGTCAGCCGACTCCAGGCCGAAGAGCTTTTAGCCGATACCGCGGAGGCGGTCGGCCTGATCCAGCGCGGCTCCAGCCCGCCTCTCGCCGCCTTCGATCAGGTCGGCAAAGCGGTCGAGAGCGCCCGGCTCGAGGCCGTGCTGCCCGGCGAAGTCCTGGCCCAGATCGCGGTCATTCTCAGCCAGGCCCAGGACCTGAAAAAATTCTTCCGCGATAAAAAATCCGTCGCGCCCCGGCTTTCGGCCAAGGCCGCCGGGCTTGATCCCTGCCGCGACCTCCTCGACGACCTGACCCGCAGCCTGGACCTCAAGGGCGCGGTCAAGGATACCGCCAGCGCCGCGCTCAAGCATCTCCGCGACCGGCACCAGACGCTCCGCCACCGCATGCTGGCGCGCCTGGACCAATTGCTGGCCGACCCGGACCTCGCTGAGCACCTGCAAGACCGCTTCTACACCCAGCGCGGCTCGCGCTACGTGATCCCGATCAAGTCCGAAGC
>CAIUDS010000333.1 GCA_903897985.1 uncultured delta proteobacterium | reverse complement strand
GCTGGCGATGGCGATCAGTTTGCCCTCGCGGGCCGCGACCTCTTCAAGGTTGGAGAAGATTTTCGGGAAGAGTCTCCCGCCGGGGATCAGGGCCACGATGGTCGAGTTCTTGTCAATCAGCGCGATCGGCCCATGCTTGAGTTCGCCCGCGGGGTAGCCCTCGGCGTGGATGTAGGAGATTTCCTTCAGCTTGAGCGCGCCCTCGAGGGCGATGGGCGAGCTGATGCCCCGGGCGATGTAAAAGAAGGTGCGCGACTGGTAATACTTGCGCGCGATCTCCTCGATGGCGGCGTCCAGCTCGAGGGTCTGGGTGATCAGGCCGGGCAGTCGGAGCAAATCCTCAAGCATCCTGACCCGCTCGGGTTTCGGCATCGCATTCCTTACCTGGGCCAGGTAAATGGCGAACAGGTAGAGCACGCAGAGCTGGGTGAGGAACGCTTTGGTGGAGGCGACGCCGATCTCGGGGCCGGCCCGGGTGTAGAGCACGGCATCGGCCTTGCGGGACAGGGTCGAGCCGAGCACATTGCAGACCGCCAGGGTTTTGGCGCCGAGTTTGCGCGCGGCTTGTTCCGCGGCCAAAGTGTCCGCGGTCTCACCGCTCTGGCTGACCATGATCGCGAGGGTATGCTTGTCCACCAGGGGATCGCGGTATCTGAACTCGCTTGCGATCTCGACGGCGCACGGGACCCGGGCGATCTTCTCGATCCAATATTTTGCGACCAGCCCGGCATGGTAGGCGGTTCCGCAGGCGGTGATCTGGATCTGGGCGGCCGACGCGATGAATTTTTCCATCTCCGGCGAGAGTTCGTCGAAAAAGACCTTGCCTTGTTCGAGCTGGATCCTGCCGGTCAGGGTCTCGGAGAGCACGCGCGGCTGCTCGAAGATTTCCTTGAGCATGAAATGCTTGAACCCGGCCTTCTCCGCCATGGCCGGGCTCCAGTCAACCCGCATGGGCTCGCGGGTGACCCCCTTTCCCGATTTATCCTTCAGTTTCACTCCGTCCTTGCGCAGGAGCGCGTATTCGTCGTCCTCCAGCGGGATCATGGTCCGGGTGTGGCTGAGCATGGCTGGCATGTCGGAAGCGACCAGGTTCTCGTTTTCGCCGAGCCCCAGGATGAGCGGGCTTGAACGCTTGAAGGCATATAGACAATCCGGCCGGTCCTCGATGAGCAGGACCACGGCAAAGGACCCGCGCAATTTGTCCATCGCGCTCTGGATGGCGCGCTCGGGCAGATCGTCGTCCTCCAACTCCCGGTCAAGCAATTGCGCGATCACCTCGGAGTCGGTCTCGGAGTCGAACTTGCGGCCGCTTCTTTCGAGCTGTTTTTTCAGTTCGAGGTAGTTCTCGATGATGCCGTTATGCACCACGGCCACCTTGCCGGAGCGGTGCGGGTGGGCATTGGTTTCCGAGGGCTTGCCGTGAGTGGCCCAGCGGGTGTGGGCGATGCCGAGGGTTCCGGAGAGCGAGGACTTGTCCAGGGCCTGCTCGAGTTTTGCGATCTTGCCTTCGCGCCGGACGATCTTGATCCCGCCTTTGGTGAGCAGGGCGATGCCCGCGGAATCGTAACCGCGGTATTCCAGTTTTTTAAGGCCGTCAATCAGGATGGGGCAGGCCTCGTGGTCGCCGATATAGCCGATGATGCCGCACATTATATTAGTATGATGCCTCCGTATATGTGGTCAGGCACAAGGCCTGACGCTACTTATTGTTCTTTCTCCGCCACGCTTTGGCCCAGCCCGGCTTGACCACCTGCCGGCCCCGGGCAATGGCCAGAGCGTCTTTGGGCACATCCTCCGTGATGGTCGAGCCGGAGCCGATGTAGGCGCCCTTGCCGATCCGGACCGGCGCCACGAACTGCGAGTCGCTCCCGACAAAGACCCCATCTCCGATCGTGGTTTGATATTTCCTCACCCCGTCATAGTTGCAGGTGATCACGCCGGCGCCGATGTTGACCTCCTTCCCGATCACCGCGTCGCCGAGGTAGGTGAGGTGGGACGCGTAGGAGTGCTCGCCGAGCCGGGCTTTCTTGAGCTCGACAAAATTTCCGATCCGGGCCTTTTTCCCGACCACCGATCCCGGTCGGAGATGGGCCATAGGCCCGATGCTCGCGCCCGCTTTCACCACGCTCCGCTCAATCACCGAGTTCTGCCGGACTTCCACATGGTCCTCGATCACCGAATCCTCGATCCGAGCCCCCGCCTGGATCCGGCAATTTTTCCCGATCCGGGTTTTTCCGATCAGCCGCGCGCCGGCTTCAAGCTCAGTGTCCGGCCCGATGGTAACTTCCGGCCCGATGAACACTTGGCAGGAGTATTCAATGGTCACGCCTTTCGCCATCCAGGTCTCGGCGATGCGGTGCTGCAAAACCGAGCTGGCGCGGGCCAGTTCGGACCGGCTGTTGACCCCCAGGGTTTCCGAGTAGTCCGGGGTCTTGAAATGGGAGACGGCAAGATTCCTGCCGACCGCGAGCCCGACCATATCGGTGAGGTAATATTCCTTTTGCCGGTTTTGAGTCCGGACCTTTGCGAGCGCGGCCTTGAGAAAATCCAGCTCAACGCAATAAACCCCGGCATTGACTTCCTTGATCGCCTTCTGCGCGGGAGTGGCATCGGCTTCCTCCACAATCGCAACCACCCGGCCCTGGCCGTCCCGGACGATCCTGCCGAAGGCCGGCGGCTCGGGGTATTCCGCGGTGAGCAGGGAGAGCCGGGCCCGGGTTTGAGTGTGGATGCGGACAAGCTTTTTCAGGGTCGGGAGGGTGAGCAGCGGGTCATCGCCGTAGAGGATCAGGACCGAACCTTTAAGCCCCTTGAGCTGGGGCAGCGCCGATGTTACCGCGTCCGCGGTCCCGCGCGGCTCGAGCTGGAGCGCGAATTCCACTTTTTCTCCGGACAAAGCGGCCCGAAGGTCAGGGCTTTCGCGGTTCACCACCAGGACGATCTTTTGGGGCTTGAGCTTTTGCGCGAGCGCGAGCGGATACTTGATCAGGGGCTGGCCCAAAAGCGGATGCAACAATTTGCTCTTGCCGGTCTTCATCCGCCGGCTCTTGCCCGCGGCTAGAATTATTACGGCCGAAACATCCATTCGCTTTCCTCTTATGAATTTCGTGGCTCTAGTATAAGTGAATTTGCCCGGCTTGCCAATCTCCGGTCTTCCTGACCG
>CAIUDS010000332.1 GCA_903897985.1 uncultured delta proteobacterium | reverse complement strand
GGGGCGAGGCCAGGAACAAGGCGCTTAGGCCGTGCACAATTATGCCGATGCCCCAGCCCATGGCCATCCACATCACCCAAAAAAATCCCGGGGTCAATTTCAGGCTGATGACGGTCAGGAGCAGATTCACAGTCACATAAACGGCCAGGTGGTAGTAAAATCCCATCCTGACCCCCGCGGCCACCCGGGCCATGCGCGTTCCTTGCCGATCTTCTCCGCCGCAGGTTGCCATTTCGCCGCCAAGCCTGTTCTCGATTTCCATGATCGCTCCTTTTATCCGCGAAATTTTCGGGCCATGTTTTTTGCGCCATTTTTTTGGCCCTGCCCAAAGGCGCTGGCCGCACTCAAAATTATTGCGCGATTCCCGTTGGCTACGGACGGAGCCCGGCATTTTCTCTTCGAAGCTCTTTTTCCAGCTCCCTTTTGATCATCCTGCTTCTTAGGCCGGACCCGCGGAAAAAGAGGACGCTCAGACCGTGCAGGGCCAGGGCGATGCCCCAAGCCACAGCCGGAACCGTTGCCCACCAGACTTGGGGCGTGAGCAGGTAGTTGATGGCGAACATCAAACCATTGCCCACCAGGTAAGCGGCCAAATGATAGAAAAAGCCGAGCCTCAAGCCGACGGTTAGCCGGGCACGCCGATAGGCTTGCTTTTCCGCGCGCCGCTCGTCGCGGCTCTTGCCCTCAGACACTTCTTGGTTTTCCATCAAACCCTCCTTTGTCCCGGGAAATCGCCGGGCTCGATGCTACTCGATTTCCTGTTCGTGCCATTCTTTTTCCTGACCAGGTTTTTCCGGTCCGGGAGTATGGCTGCGATCCTGGAGCCATGCCTCAATGGCTTCCGGGTCAAACCGGATTATGCGCCGGCCCCCGGCCACGCCGAGGTTGATGTAGGGGATGTGGTTCTCCATGACCCATTGATGAACGGTGTTTCTGGAAACCCCAAGATAGTGCGCAACCGATTTGACATTCTTCAATGACCTTCTTGGCTTGCTCTTTTCATCGCTTTCATTGCCCATGTTTGCCTCTTCTTTTTTTATTTCTTTTATTAACATTAAATCATTTTTAGTATTTAACTGTCATTTCAAGGCAATATAGTAACATATAACATTGCTTTGTCAAGCATTGTTTTGATAATTTTATAAATAACTGTAACAGATTGATTTTAATAATAAATATAAGTTGGGACGCTAAATATGGCAGGGATGAACCTACCATGCACGGGAAAAAATTTTTGGAACATGGTTTAGAAGATCGTCGGTCAGTCTCGGTTGATGATTGTTCAGGTATAATTAAAAAGATCAGACTTGACCTTAGAGGCTGCTGCTTTGAGCAGGGCAGGGAATTTTCCCAGGCTCCGCTCAACCTCAAACCGGTGATTAGAAATTTTCTGGTTATCGTGCAAGAATTAGAATAGGGTGAGGGTAATGATAAGATTTATAATTAGGAATATTTGCCGGCCATTGGCCGCTTGGACTTTCATTCTATTCCTTGCCTGCTCTTGCAGCGGGCGCTTCAAATCTTTGCCTTCTCAATCGCCCTGCCATAAAATCGCCGGGCAAGATCAATGGGATGGGGCGTTTGCCGGGGTCTCCGGCTGGACCGGCGGGGATGTGGCCGCGAGTTTCATCATCCCGGGCAACCGGGCGCTGTGGGTGTTCGGGGACAGCTTCATCGGTGAGATCGAGGACGGCCGCAGGATCAACTCCACTCTGGTCAACAACACGATTGCGGTTCATCCCTACGATCCTTCCCATCCGGGACAAGCCCCGGAAGACCGACAGGTCAAATATTATTGGGGACCGAACGATGCAAACGGCAAGCCCACGGCCTGGGTGCGGCCCTCGGAGGCGGGTGGCGCGAAAACCTGGTACTGGCCAACGGGTGGAGGGGTGGTCCTGCCCGGGCCGGAGGACGGCTCCAAACTGGCGCTGTTTCTGATTGAGTTGGAAAAAAAGCCGGGCGATAATTCGGTCTGGGGGTTCCAGGTCATCCACGATGCCGTGGCAATGGTTGACAATGTGGACGCCCCGGTGGAGCAATGGCGCCCATGCGTGCGGGAAATATCCGCCGATCCCGCGATCGAATGGGGAGTGGCCGCGCTCATGTCGTCTTCGCCGGATTATGTGCTCATTTATGGGACCAAGCTGGACGCTTCCAAAAATCGTAACCTTGTGCTCGGCCGCGTCAAACCTTCGGAGTTTGAAAATTTTTCCGCCTGGGAATTCCTCGGGCCGGACGGGCAATGGCTCAAGTCGCAGGACCGCGCCGAACCGATCGTAAAAGGGATCGCGAGCGAATTGAGCGTGGATAAAATTACGGACCAGTCCGGCGGCATGCATCTGGTCATGGTCTATAGCGAGCCGCCCCTGGGCAATCGGATCATGATCCGGACTTCGCTAAACCCGGAAGGTCCCTGGTCGGAAGCCATGCCGGTGTTCACCGTCACGGAAACCGGCCAAGGCAAAGCCTTGTTCGTTTACGCGGCCAAGGGTCATGCCCCGCTCTCGGAAAACGGCACGCTCCTCGTCAGCTACATCGTCAACAGCAACGACTTCAACGAATTGGTGGAAGACTTCGCGCTCTATCGGCCGAGATTTATCAGCGTGCCGCTCAAGGCACTAGGGATCCGGTGATTCGGCTGGGGATTCCTGCGTAAATTC
>CAIUDS010000331.1 GCA_903897985.1 uncultured delta proteobacterium | reverse complement strand
TGCCCTCATTTTGCTTATGCTGGAAATCCTGATCGGTCATTCCGAATTCCTCTTTAATCATTTCCACCAACTCTTCGCGGGGATGCTTGAACTGATCCGGCTTGCCTAACTTGAAGATGGACCGGTAGGTTCCCGGAGCCGGCGCTTGTTCCGTCCAATCGGGCTTAAATTTTTTCATGGCCATTTTTTCTCCTGGTTTGGCTTGTGTCTTCATCCTGATCTATCTCTTATTCCGGAATTCGGAAAAGTTTCTTCGCGTCTTTTATTTCCTGTTCTTTTCTCGGCCCATCCCAATTCAGTTCTTTCGCCGCCAAATCCGCCAGCTTGAGGATTTTCTCGTCTCCCGGATTGCCGAGCGTGCCCACCCCGGTTCTGCGGACCAGAATGTCTTTCAGGGTTAATGCCATTTCCCGCCTGATCGCGTAGACCGCCTGGGCGAATATTTCGCCATCATCATTCATCGGCTCGGCAAGGGATTGATCTTGACGCGCCAACTCCAGCACCTCCTTGCCTTCCCGGCCGTAATATCTGGCCAGACAGTCCACGGTTTTTTCCTTAAAGTCTTGATTCGCCGCTTTCAATTCTTTAATAAAATTTTCCAGGTCCGGGATGTCACATCCCGCCAGATAGTTTTGATCCGTGATGCACTTTCCCAGATTCTTTTGCAATTTTTTTGCAACCATTTTCAGAACATTTTGCGCGAGGTTCCGGCTGGTGGTATATTTTCCGCCTTCCACCGTGATTAAACCCTCAAGTCCGCCCCGGGCATGGTCATAGATTTCATACCTTCGGGATGATTGATAAACCTCTTTGGTCTGATCCTCCACCAGAGGTCTCAAGCCGCCATAGGTGTGAAGAATATCCTCATATTTGATCCGCGCGGTCCCTTGTAAAGCCCCGTTCACAGTTTCAAGAAGCTCAAGGATGGCTGGTTTGGTCACCTGGAATTCGTCCGGATTTCCCACATACTCTTTATCCGTGGTGCCGATCAAGGTATGCCCTCTCCAGGGAATCAGGAAAAAACCTTTTCCCGAGGGCAAAATCATTACCAGCATATTATGGTTGACGAGCTTCCTGGTGATGATATGAATCCCTTCCGAACGCCGGATTCGTCCGGCGGAAATCTTCCCCTTGGCGGCGCCGAGAATTAAATCCGCCCAGGGACCTCCGCAGTTGATGGCAAGCTTGCCTCTTAACTCCAGCTCACGACTTTTAATCAGGTCTTTGACTTTGACGCCGACAATTTCCTTTTTGCCGGGATCCGAAAAAATAAACTCTTCCACTTGAGAATAATTGGAGACTTGAGCGCCGGAGCGAACCGCGGATTTGATCCAAGCCAGGGTCAGCCTTTCCGGAAAGAGACTGGCGCAGTCATGATAAATATAAACGCCCTTCAGTCCCGGTTTCGGGATTATGGGTTCCAGTTCCAGAGCCTGCTCAATCGGCATGGTTTTATGCAGCCCGATCTTTTTGCTTTGATCCCAGGTCTTTCCTTTGTCGTAGGAGAGCAAATCATATAGAAGCATACCCGCTTTCACCAGCCACTTGTTTCGGGCGATCCCGGTTTGATAACAAGGGATCAAAACCGGGATCGGATATACCAAGTTGGGCGCGATATTCTCCAGGGTCCTGCGCTCGCGGAGCGATTCCCGGACGATGCCGAATTCCAGATTGGCCAGGTACCGGAAGCCCCCGTGAATCAGCTTGGAGGTTGCCGCGGAGGTGGCGCACCCGAAATCCTGTTTCTCGACCAGGGCAACGGCCAATCCCCGCGAAGCC
>CAIUDS010000330.1 GCA_903897985.1 uncultured delta proteobacterium | reverse complement strand
TGTGCGGGCGACTTTAGTCGCCCTTTTCGTCTTTCACCGGCCCGCAGATCCACCTCGCGCGCGACCAATTCAGACGGGCCCCGGGTTTTCTCCAACCTCCGGCCAGCGCGAACAGATGGCCGGCCTCGGCCAGGAGCTGAAGCTCCGGGGCAAAGGCGCCCGGGTCCGGATGCGGATCCGTGGGGTCCGGGGGCTTCATCGTTTTTCCATGCGAACTGTTTGCTTGCGCTCGGGCTCAAAAAAATAGTTCGGCTCCACCCCGTAGAGCTCGCACAAGGCCATCAAACTTGCGATGGCGGGCATGGCCCGCCCGTTCTCCCAGTGGTTCAAGCTGGTCCGGCTCACTCGCAGGTTGCAGCGGGTGTAGAGCAGCCGGCAGGTCATGGCCAGCGAATGATGCCGCTCCCGCCTCAAACTCCTGATTTTCCTATGCGCGAATTTCATGTTCATCCTCCTTTTTCGTTCGTCTCGATTGCCCATGCCGGGGTCGGGAATTTTTCCCAACCCCCCTCGTCCTCCGTAGTCCCGCTTTAGGGCGGGACGAAGGAGGAAACCCCCAACCCCCAATTCCTTTTTTCCTTGACAACCATGCCCGGGCCTGCTATCATCAAAACTAACAGTTTGCTCTTGAGCATAGCAAACAAATAGTTTTGTGTCAAGCAAAAAATGGTTTTTGCCAAACAATTTGTTTGGTTAAACCAAACAGGGGCGCGGGGATTTCAATATAAGCCCTTGAAAAACAAGGATAAAGCCCGGAGGAAGGATGATGAAAAAACTGGCGGATTTGCTGGACCGGAAGCGGAGGGAACTGGGCATGAATTACCGGCTGCTGGCGGAAGCGGTGGGGGTGAGTTCGGTATATATTTCACAGGTTTTGCGGGGTATTCGGATCCCCAAAGACGGGATTCTGGTTAAACTGAGCGAGGCGCTCGAGCTATCGCCCGGGCAGGTGCTCAAGCTGGCGCATTATGAAAAAGCGCCGGAGGCCGCGCGGAAATTTCTGGAGCTTCAAACCTCGGGCCGGGGCCTGGCGGGCGCGAAAAAATTCGACAATGTGGAGCCGTGGGAGTTGGGCCCGGGCAAGCAGATCCCGGTTTTGGGCTGGGTCCAGGCCGGCAAGTTCGCGCCCAGCGAGACCGGCGATATCGGCCCGCTCAACGCGGACGATTTTGTCTATTCCGACACCAAGGGCCGGAACCTGTTCGCGCTCGAGGTCAAGAACGACTCGATGGAGCCGCTCTTCCACCAGGGCGACCTCATCATTGTGAACCCGAACTTGAAGGCCAAGAGCGGGGACTATGTGATCGTGCGGGTCAAGGGCGAGGGCGAAGTCACCTTCAAGAAACTTCTGATCAAGGACCGTCATATCATCCTCAAACCCCTCAACCTGAAATACGATGACATCATTATAGACGACGAGTCCCAGTTCGAGATCATCGGCAAGGTGGTGGAAAGGAAGACGATGCTCTGACCGGAGCATGGCGAAAGAATGCAGAATGGCTGATTTGGTAATAAGGCAAGGGGCTGGTAAAATCGGAGCGCAATGAACCTTGCCTCATTTAATATCCGCCGGATTCTGGTGATTCGGACCAGTTCCTTTGGCGACATCATCCTGACCACGCCGCTCTTGCGCGCGCTCCATCAGGCCCTGCCCTCGGCGGAGATAGATTTTTTCACCAAGCAGGAATACCGGTCGCTGCTCGAGCATCATCCCGCGGTCAAGGTGATCGGGTTTGACCCGGCGCTTGGTTTTTCCGGTCTGCTCCGGGAGCTCCGGGAGTTGCGGGCGCGGAAATACGACCTGGTGCTCGACTTGCAGGTCAACCCGAGGAGCATTTTGATCCGGTATCTGTCCCGGCCCCGGATGCGGCGGCGGTACCGCAAGTATTCGCTCGAGCGGAGGCTCTTGAAATGGGGGATCAATTTGCTCAAAGAGGCGAAGCCGGTGGCGGAAAGATATTTCAGCGCGCTCGAGGATTTCGGGATTCAACCGAACGGGAACGGTCCGGAGATCTATTTTTCGGATGCGGAACTTTCGAAAGCGAAAGGTTTGCTCGAGCAGGCCGGTCTTGCGGGGATGCCGCTGCTCGGGTTGGCGCCGGGCGCGAGCAAGTTCACCAAGCGCTGGCCCGCGGAACGGTTCGCCAAGGCGGGCGCGGCGCTGGCTCAGGAGCTTAATGCGGGCGTGGTGATCCTGGGCGGGAAGGACGATCTTGCGGTGGCGGAGGAAGTCCTGACCGGGCTTCGGGCCGGGGGGGTGGAAAAGTTGAAAAACCTGGCTGGGCAGCTTACCATCCTGGAAAGCTCGGCCGTGATCAGTCTCTGCCGGATCCTCGTTTCCAACGACAGCGCGCTCATGCACCTGGCCACCGCGGTGGACACCCCGGTGGCGGCCGTATTCGGGGCGACCGCGCGCGAACTCGGCTTTTTCCCCTACGGCAAGAAGGCGCGGGTGCTGGAAGTGAGCGGACTGGATTGCCGGCCGTGCTCGTTGCACGGGGAAAAGGACTGCCCGGAAGGGCACTTCAATTGCATGCTGCAAATCGGGCCGGAGCAGGTGGTGGAGGCGGGCAAGGAATTGGTGGAGCGTTTTAAAAATGATTGAGCGCGCCCTTTACCGGATGGCGTTGCCGCTCGGGCTCGCCGGGTTCAGAGCCTATGCCCGGTTCGACGAGAAGGCCGCGTTCGCCTTCAAGGTGCGCGAGGAGCTTTTTGCGCGGCTGCGAGGCGACGCCGCGGGGTTGTCCAAAGGCAAACGGGTGTTGATCCACTTCTCGAGCGTGGGCGAATACCTCCAGGCCCGGCCCATCGCGCGGCTGATCCGGCAGCAATATCCGCAGTTCAACCTGGTCATGACTTTTTTCTCGACCTCCATGGAGCGGGTGTTTAAAAACGGGAACCTCGACGCGGAACTGGCGGACTACCTCCCCTTTGACCGCAAAAAAGACATGGAGAAATTACTGGACCTGCTTAAACCCGAGCTGATAATCTTTTCCTGCTACGACCTCTGGCCCAACCTGATCTGGCTGGCCAAAGCGCGCGGGATCAAGGTCAGCCTGATCAACGCCAACCTGGCGGAAAATTCCCGCAAGACCCATCCCCTGGTCCGCTGGTGGTTCCGGAGACTATACCGCGAACTGGATCTGATCCTGGCCGCGAGCGAGGAGGACCGCAAAGGCCTGGCCGGGCTGGGTCTGGATGAGAGCCTGATCGTGGTCACCGGCAACGCGCGTTACGAGGAAACCATGAACCGGATCCGGGGGATTGCGCCGGACGATCCCGCGCTCAAGGAGTTGCGCGGCTGGAAAAGGGGGCCGTGCGTGGTGATGGGGAGCACCTGGCCGGAGGATGAGGAAGTGATCGTTCCGGCTTTGCAAAGACTGTGGCGGGAAGGGAAAAACCTGCAGGTGATCATGGCGCCGCACGAGGCGGGCGCGCGCAGGCTGGAGGCCTTGAAGGAAAGGTTTTTCTTGATCGGGGTCAAACCGCTGTTCCTCTGGGAATTCGTCACCAAGCGCCAGGGCGTGTCCGCGGACACCAATGTGATCATCATTGACCGGACCGGCCTGCTGTACAAGCTTTACCAGTTGGGGGAGGCGGCCTTCGTGGGTGGCAGCTTCAAGAAAGAGGTCCATAATGTGATGGAGCCGGCCGGGTTTTCGATTCCGGTCTTGTTCGGGCCTCAGATCAGGAATTCTCTGGAGGCGCTCAAGCTGGCGGAGAGAAAAGGCGGGTTCGTGGTCGAGGATTCCGATCAACTGTATGAGCGCTTGAAGGGGCTGCTGGAAAACGAGGATGCGCGGCAAGCAGCCGGGAAACAGGCCTATCAGATGGTAATGGAAAACCAGGGGGCGGGCGCGGCGATCGTGAAGCTGCTGGAGGAAAAATTTCCGGAAATATTCGAGCGGAAGCCCGGCGGAGCCGCCCCATGAAATCGGGAGGCGCGAGATGAAACAGCCCCGGATCAAGGAACTTAAGCCGGGACAGAATTTTGCCGGCTTTTATCTGGTCAAGTCCAAGCGGGTCAAGCAGACCCGGGAGCAGGCTTTTTACCTGGACCTCGATTTGTCGGACGCCTCGGGCGCGATCAACGCCAAGCTCTGGGACGATTTCGAGAAATACTCGGCGGAGTTCGAGCGCGGGGATGTGGTCAAGATCGAGGCCGCGGTTGACCAATACCAGGACCGGCTCCAGCTCAAGATCAAACGGCTGCGCAAATCCCGGCCCGAGGATGTGATCGTCATGAACGAGCTTCTGGCCGCGACCAAACAGGACCCCGGGAAAATGCTCGAACAGGTGATGGCGATCCTGGCGGAAGTCAAAAACCCGCGCCTAAAAAAGCTGCTCGCCCTTTTTCTCGAAGACCTCGAGCTGATGGATAAATTCAAGCAGAGCCCCGCGGCGCGGAACATTCATCATGCCTATCTGGGCGGGCTGCTCGAGCATGTCTGGCGCATGCTCAAATCCGCGCATTACCTGGTTAAAGAGGTCTATCCCGAAAT
>CAIUDS010000329.1 GCA_903897985.1 uncultured delta proteobacterium | reverse complement strand
GCGGGCACGGTGGCGATTGGGATTGCGGATTACATCCGGATTTATTTCCCGGACCTGTCTCGGCCCGGGCTGGCCGTGCTCATGATCGTGGGCACGGCCGCGGTGAATTACCTGGGCGTGATGGCCAGCTCGTGGTTCCAGATCTTCATGGTCGTGCAATTGGTCTCGGCCATGGGCGGCCTTATCATCGCCGGCCTGCTCCTGGGCCAGCCACCCACCCTTGCGGCCGGCCTGCCCGCCGGTCCGGGCGGCATGGCCGTCGGGACCATCCTGGCCGTGCTTTGCTACACCGGCTTCAACATCATCGGCGAGCTGGGCGACGAGATCGAGAACCCCCGCCGCAACATTCCCATCACCATCGCGCTGGGCCTGAGCATCGTCATCTTCCTTTACGTGGGCACCGGCTGGGTGGTCTCGGGGAATTTAAGTCTGGCCGAACTGCAGACTTCGCCGGTGGCGGTGGTGGACGCGGCGCTTAAGTTTCTGCCGCGCTGGACCATGCACTATATAAACCTAGCCGCCTTCTTCGCCGGGGTCACCTCGATCAACGCGGTCTTTTTGGCTGTGCCCCGCGAGCTGGTGGCGCTGACCGAGGACGGCTACCTGCCCCGGTGGATGCTGCGCTTCAACCCCAAGCGCCAGACCTTTACAGTGGCTTTGACCTTGGTCACCCTAGCCGGCTCGCTGATGGTGCTGACCAACTACAACCCCGATTTCTTCGGCATGTTCTGCGTGGCCGGGCTGATGCTGGCCAACGCCATCCTCTCGGTCGGCGTGTTCCGCCTCTTCTCCCGCTTCCCCGAAAAAGTCGCCTCCGCCATGTTCCCCATCCGCAAATCCTGGCTCTACCCCTGCGCCGCGATCTCCGCCGTTCTCTCCTTCGCGGTCGGCGGCTTCGCGGTTTTTATCCTGGTCAAGGAATTTCTGCTCAAGGCAGTTTTGGGCTAGTGGAGGGGCGGTTGGGGTTTCTCTGGGGTCATAAGGCTTAATCGAGCGGAAGGCATTTTTGTCCTTGACTGGCGTTGAAGAGATGAATTAGAATTAGCTTTAAGGAGGAGGTCGAAGAAGTGAACCCGGGAGAGGCAGGACTATGAGGGTACGGCTGATGCGTAAAGTAGCGCTGACTTCCTTGTCGCCTATTATGTCGCTTTGATTAATGAACCGGAGCAGATCGGATGTTTGAGCGAGTCTTGAAAGCTATGAGGGAAAAAATCCGGGGCCGTCATTATGTGATGACCCTCCATGCCGAAGAAGAGATGGACAACGATGAGTTGACCATCTACGATGTCGAACGGGGCATCCTTACCGGGAGGATAATTGAACGCCAGAAGGAAAGAGCCGCTTGGGAATGGAAATACCGCATCAAGGGGAGAACCCTGGCCGGCGATGGGGTGGAGCTAATTGCGAAGTTGGGAGCAACCGGCAGTGTCGTGATTATCACCGTCTATCGGTCGAAATCAAGTAGAACAGGAGAAGATCTATGATCTGTGAAATCTGCGGCAAAAAGGGAGCCAGAGTGCGCAGGGTTGCCCGAACCTACGGCAAGGGACAAAACATCCTCGTGATTGAAAACGTCCCGGTAGTGAACTGTCCCCGCTGCGGAGAAAGCTACCTCGAAGCCGCGACCCTGCTTGAAATCGAACGCATCAAGCTCCATCGCAAGAGCTTTGCCCAAGGCCGCCAAGTTCCAGTGGCCAACTTCGGATAAGCCGTCTGCGTAGCGACGGCGCGCAGTTCTTATTAGAACCTATTGGAGGTCTCAAATATGAAATTTAGGATCATTCTAGTTTTTGTGGCCGTTCCCATAATTTCTATGTCTGACTCTAGCAAAGGGCCCGCTCCTGGAACAATAGTCATACCAAAGGCCATCGTTTCATTATTTTCATCATATAATTTAATTTTGGAAGAACCAGGAAGCAATAATCCTAAGACCTCATCATTTTGTGGATGTTC
>CAIUDS010000328.1 GCA_903897985.1 uncultured delta proteobacterium | reverse complement strand
GTTATGACCCTAATTCCGCGATCGGATTTATTTCTGATAAAAAAACCTCGTAAATCTGGTATGATGGAGTTGTGCCAAAACCAAAATACCAAACCAACGAGGTGAAAATATGATAGGTCAAACGATTCTTCCGTTCAAGTTGGATACCACGCGGGATTCGATCACGGCTCAGGCGGGTCTGGCGCTGTTCGGCGAGTTCGTGGTCGGGCTCAAGCTCTCGGGCCTCTGCCGGCGCCAGCTGCCTGCTCCCGGCAGCGCCATGGGCTATGCCGCCTACAATTTCGTGTTTCCACTGCAATTGATGTTCAATGGGGGCGGTCATTGTCTGGAGGATTTGCGGATGATCGTTCGGGATGGGGCGTTGCGGGAGTTGCTGGCTCTGGAAGAGCTTCCCTCGACGGATGCGGTAGGGGACTGGCTCCGGCGGATGGGCGGGGGTGTCGGTCTGAAAGGGTTGGAGCGGATGAACCGGAGCGTGGTCTTCCGGGCGCTTTCGAGCGAGGAGCAGACCGACTACACGCTGGACATGGACGCGACGATCATCGAGGCGGAGAAGCGGTCGGCGCAGCTGACCTACAAGGGGTTCAAGGGTTACACGCCGCTGTTGTGCCACTTGGCGGAGAACGGCCTGGTTCTTTACAGCGAGTTCCGGGAAGGGAATGTGAGTCCGCAGACGGGAAACCTGGAGGTTCTAAAGCGGTGTGTGCGGATGATGTCCCGCGCCGGTGGCGGGAGGAAGCGGATCAAGTATTTTCGCTCGGATAGCGCGGCGTATCAGGCGGAGCTTCTGGACTGGTGCGAGGATCAGGGGATTGAGTATGCGGTTGGGGCGGACCTGGACTCGGCGGTGCGCGAGAATATTGCGAGCCTTCCGGCTTCGGCGTGGCGGGAGTTGAAGGGCGGGGGCGGGTGGCTCGCGGAGACGGCTCACAGCATGAACGCGAGCCGGCACGGCTTCCGGCTGCTCGTGGTTAAGCGGCCGGCTCAGGGGCATTTATTCGGCGCGGCGGCGGAACATTTTACGGTGATCGCGTCGAACCGGGGGGAGGACGCGGAAACGGTTCTGGAATGGTATAACCAGCGGGGCGAGAAGAGCGAGAACCGGCTGAAGGAATTGAAGCAGGGGATCGGCTTGGATGGAGTTCCGTGCGGGGATTTCGCGGGCAACGCGGCGTTCTTCCAGCTCGGGGTGATGGCGTACAACCTGTTCCGGATTTTCGAGTTGAAGGTTTTGGGGCCGGAGTGGTCGAGCTTGCAACTGCGCACGGTGCGGTGGAGGTTCTACCAGGTGGCGGGGAAGCTGGTGAGCCACGGCGGGGCGATGTGGCTGAAGGTGTCGCGGAGCGTCTATGAGTTGTTCGGACAGGTCCGGGAACGATCGTGGGCGTTTGCGCGGGCCTGAGTTCACGGAATGGATAAATCAGGTTTTTGAGGGGTTAGTATGCACCGGGGCGTTGCGGAGGGGGTGGATTTAGGCAAATTGGCTTGAGGTCGCCGGAGAAACCGATAATTCGCCGGGGGTAATGGCCTCTGGGGGAGACTTTTTGGCCTGGTCCGAATCCACCCAAATTCGCATCGCGGATTTTGGGTTATGATAGCTTAAGCGAAGCGCATATAATTATCAAATAAAATCAGGCAGGCCGCGGAAGGAGCAAAATGACCGGAAAAGAAAGAGTGATGACGGCGCTCAAGCGGGGCCGGCCGGACATGGTGCCGGTTTGGGAGTTGGCTTTTAACGAGGGCAGCATCATCGCCTTGGCCGGGAAGTTCATGGACCCGAAGGATTTGCCCGAGCCCAAAAATGTTAATGACATGAGCGACCTCGATGTGCTCCGACTGGTCAACGGCTTCAAGGTGATGGCGACCGAGCTCGGGCTGGACGGTGTAACCGCCACCACTTCGGCGCCGATGAAGCGGGTGGACGCGGAGCATTTCCAGGATGCCATGGGCGTGATCCTTCATGCGAGCCCCAAGGGCGAGCCTTATCCCGTTCAGGGCCCGATCCGGGACGCCGCGGACCTGAAGAAATACAAGATGCGCATGCCCGAGGATTTGGATTTCCTCATGCTTGACCTCATGGCCGCCAACCTGCCCGGCAAGGCCGTGTCCTATATCCTCAACGGTCCGTTTTTCCTCAGCCGCTGTTTGCGCGGGTCGCTCGAAAACCTGATGATGGACTATGTCGAAAACCCCGGCCTCGCCCGTGACCTCGCCCGCATGACCACCGACTCAAACCTCGCCGCGCTCGAGATCATCGCGAAAAAGGGCGCGGACTTCGTGGTCAATGATTGTGATATGGCTTACAACAGCGGGCCCATGATGAGCCCGAAGCATTACGACCAGTTCATCCACCCCTATCATTGCGAGATCGTGAAGCGCGCTCACCAACTCGGGCTTCAGATCGTGAAGCACACCGACGGCAAGATCCAGACCATGGTCCCGAAATTTATTGAGGAAGGCTTTGACGCGGTGCATCCGTTCCAGCCCCAGTGCATTGACCTGGCCGAGTCCAAGCGCAAGTGGGGCGATAAAATCTGCGTGATGGGAAATATTGACTGCGTTTATCTGCTGGTGTTCGGCTCGGCCGAGCAGGTTCGGGCGGAAGTCAGGAAAACCATTGCCGCGGTCGCGCCCGGCGGCGGATATATTTTGAGCAGTTCCAACACCATCCACCCGGGGGTCAAGCCCGAGAACTTCATGGCCATGATCGAGGCCGCGCGCGAGTTTGGAAAATATCCGGAGTTGGAAAAAGGTATTTCGATTTAAGCGGGAAAGGAGGAAAAAATCATGGCGGAACCAAAATGCGCGACTTGCCCGTGGCGGGCGCGTTACGACCGGGCCCCGAAATCCATCCTGGGCCGGATCTGGAGATGGCACATCGGCTTTTGCCCGGGCTGGAAAGCGTATATGAAATCGCTTTCCGAGCCGGAGCGGGAAAAATTGCGGGCGCAGTATAACCTGAAAAAATAAAACGCGGCCCGGGGCCAGCGCCATGGACGGGAATTTCCGGCGCGAACTCCGAGGGAAAAATCCCCAGGTCTTTCCTCGCCGACTCATTTTCCAGAGACCGGAAATGCTGGTAGAATTCTCTCAATAATTTCTAAAGGAGTGACCATGAAAAATCTAATCATCGCGGCTGGGATTTGGATGTTGTTTGGCGCAATGCCGATCGCGGCTTTCGGGCAGGAGCTCTGCGCCGCTCAAGTTCCGACCAACGAGGGCGCGGTGACGGGCATGAAAAGCCCGGCCTATCCGGTGTGCGAATACAAGGGCATCCCGTATGCGATGCCGCCTGTTGGTAACTTGAGGTGGAAAGCCCCGCAGCCCGCGGCGAAACGCTCGGAGACTTTTCAAGCGATCAAGTTCGGGCCGAGTTGTCTGCAGAACGAATCCTTCTCCGGCGGCGGCCAGAGCGAGTCGTTCAGCGAAGACTGCCTCTACCTGAATATCTACCGCCCTATAATAAAAGGCACGCAGCAACCCCAGGACAACCTGCGGTTGCTGCCGGTGATGTTCTGGATCCACGGCGGCGGCTTCACCCAGGGCGCGGGCAGCTATACCGTTTATGAAGGCGCCCACCTGGCTTCGGTCGGGCAGGTGGTGGTGGTCACCATCAACTACCGGCTGGACGCCTTTGGTTTTCTGGCGCTGCCGTCGCTGGCCGCGGAGGACGCGAACCACTCCACCGGCAATTACGGCATGGCCGATCAGATCGCCGCGCTCAAGTGGGTGCGGGACAATATCGCCAGCTTCGGCGGCGACCCGAACCAGGTGACCATCTTCGGCGAGTCCGCGGGCGGGGTGTCGGTTTGCAACCTGCTCGCGTCCAAGCCGGCGGCCGGGTTGTTCCAGCGCGGCATCATCGAGAGCGGGGCTTGCGACATGGTCGGCCCGCTGGACCAGGGGTTCGAGCAGGGCAAGCGCCTGGCGGAAAGTCGGGGCTGCGCCGAAGCGGATCCCCTGCCCTGCCTGCGCGCGAAATCGGGCCAGGAACTGCTTAAAACTAAGGGGAGCGGTTTTAAGGCCACGGCCCGAATTGACGGCTATGTGCTCGAAGCCAGCCCGATCGAGCTGCTCAAGAAAGGCGACTACAACCGGGTGCCCATGCTGGTGGGCAACAACCGCGACGAGGCCAACATCATCCTGATGCTGATCCCGGGGGCACCCTTGGCCAGCCGCAAATATGTTCAGGATCAAATCCGGGATGCATTGGGAAAACGCGCTGATGAGGTAATGGGCATGTATTCCTTTGACGATTACCGCCGGCCCATTTTCCTGACCGGAGCGATTTTCGCGGACGGGTTCGGATCGCGCGCGTTTGCCGCGGCGGAGGAACTCTCGGCGCGCGCGCCGGTTTATCTTTACCGCTTCGACTGGCACGACGAATTTCTGGGAGGCAGTCTGGGCGCGTTCCACGGACTGGAGCTGCCGTTCGTGTTCGGGAACCTGACCGCGCGCAAGACCGCGCTGCATATCGCGCTGAACCGGAAGGCAATCAAGTCCGGGACTCCGCTTTCCGAAAAGATGATGAAATACTGGACCAATTTCGCCAAGACCGGCGACCCGAACGGAGCCGGGCTTCCGGCCTGGCCGAAATACGACCGCGCCGGCCGGCAGCGCATCCATTTTGACAACTCGATCGGCGTGGTCGAAATCGCCGGCAAGCAACTCGAGCGCTACCAATATTTCGCCGGGATCAGCATGGACGAACTGGGTTGGGGCAAGGCCAAGGAGAAGTCAGCCAAATAAACATGCCACGATGGCTCAGACTCGCGGCCGCAATGGTGGCGATGCTGGCGATGGCCTCGTCGGCCCCGGCGCAAAACCAACCCGCGCCGCGGCCGGACCCGCTCGCGCGCTTTACCCCCGCGCAGAAGCAACAGTTGCTCCAAGGCAAGGCGGTGTTTGAATATAAGACCGACTCCGGCGACAAGGCCCAGTCCGGCTATGGCCGGGCCATGATCATCATCGCGGCGCCGGCAAACACCTGTTTCGATATTTTCAGCCGGCTGGAAGAGCAGACGGAATATTTCCCGCACAAGACTGGGAGCAAGATCGTGAATACCGACGGCAACACCGTCTGGCTCCAGAACAAATTTTATTTTTACATCGCCGAGGTCTTTTACACCTCGAAATACACGATTGACCGGCAAAAGCTCCGGTTCGATTTTGAAATGGACAAGGGTTATCCGCATGACCTCAAGGAGTCCTCCGGTTACTTCCTGTTCGAGCCGATTGACCGGAACCGCACCCTGTTTACTTACGGGGTCACCAAGCTGGACACCGGCGTGCCGGTGCCGAACCTGATCACGGAGTTCCTCAGTTCGCGCGACCTGCCCGCGGAAGTGACGAATGTGAAAAAACGGATCGAGTCCGGCGGCAAATGGAAAACCTCGTGGCCCTGAGATTTTGCGCCCGGACAATTATTTAAGCAGGAGTCCGGGGTCCCAGGGCTTCTTGCGGATGGGCCGGTCGCAGGAGTGAATGCACAGCCCGCAGAAATCTCCCCAGTCAATCACATGCTGATATTCTGACTGCACCGTGGACCGGACCGGGTCTTTAAGGAAATATTTCGCCTTGGCCAGCGCAAAGTCCCAGCGGTTCCATTTCCGGCCCTTTTTGGGAACCTTGACTTCGAGCACTCCGCCCGCTTCCTTGAACAGGCCGACCAGCGCGGCCGAGCAGGCCATCTTGTCAATCCCGGCATACTCGATGGTCTTGCCCGCCAGGGTGAAAGACTTCATCTCGTTTTCCAGAAGCGCGCCGGGCGGGCAGGCCTTGATGCATTTTTTGCAGCGGTCGCACAGGTCCGGTCCGGAATAGACCGGGTCGGGCTCGAGCTCCGCCGTGGTGAACACGCTGACGAAGCGGTTGTGGCTTCCGAACTCGGGGGTTAGGAACAGGCTGCTCAAACCGAACTGTCCGAGTCCCGCGGCAAAGGCCGCGTGCTTGTGGCTGAACTCGCCCTTGGGGTCGTCCACATCGCAGTCCTTCATGAAGGTGGTGGGCACGACCGGGAAACTCTTGTGGCCGTGTTGCTGGATCCAGAGGGCCAGGTTGGACGCGGCGTAGCCGAGCATTTTGTTAGGGAGCGCGTAGCCATAATAGAGATAAGCCCAGACGCTGTTCTTCCAGTAGTCGCTCAGTCCCTGCGGCAGGCCCACTGCCATCACGATCACGCTCCGGGCACCGGGCATAATATCGGTTGCGCGGAAACCCGCGGGCGCCCCCTCGAGCCGGTCCGTCCCGGTGATCCCAACCAAATGCGCGCCGAACTTGAGCGCGGCGTCCTTCGTCTCCCGAGTCAGTTTCGAAATTGTTTCTTTCGCGGTCATCGCCTGCCCCACATCATATTAATATTATGCTGTCCAACGCCGCTCAAATCCAGTCAAGCGCATATTGGCTCACCGGCTGAATTGGATCCGGTATGATTGAATGGTTTGATGGTTCCGGGCATTGTCTTTCAGAAAAACCACGGAGGAGTAATCGGCAAAGACCGGGGCCCATTCAGGATCGGACATCAAATTCTTGATCAGGGGCTTGACCATGGCATCGCTGCTGTCCAAAAGCACGGCATCAATGCCGAACTTGTCGGACTCGGCGCGGAAAGTCGGGTAGTCTTTCAATGACTTCAAGTAGGTCTTGACCAGCTCGCTCCCATAGACCTGCAACCGGCCGTCAACATAAACTTTCCAGTCCGGATAGCCCTTGGCGATCACAAAACCGCCCATTTGCAACTGGCTGAAGAGGTTCCCTTTCCAGCCGACCGCCTTGAGAAAATTCGCCGCGGCGACCGGGTATTTGGAGAAATCGAACCCGGCCCCGAATTCCCGGCGGGTCCGGTCCCACTGATGGAATTTTCCGCTTGCGATTGTGCCATCGAGGAACAGGGCAAGACCAATGCCCAGGGCTGCGCAAAAGATTTTCAATCGGCGCCCCAAATCTGCGCCCGAGGGTTTGGCCGCGAGCCCGGCTGCGAAATTGAACGCCAAGACCGGGCAGGACAGGATGCAGATGAAAGCGATGTTGCGGCGGGCGCCGAGGGCGAGAAAGAGGAATGCTAGCCAGAGCAGCCAGTGAGCGGGCCTGAGCTTGGAGCGATTGAGAAAAAAACTCAAACCGGAAACCGCGATTAAAATCAACAGCGGGATTTCCACCAGCGGAAACCTGAAAGCCGGGAACGGCGGTTGGGCTTCCTCGATGATTTTCCGCAAGAGGTTGGAACCGCCGGCGATGTCCTGCAGCAGCGTGAGCGGAAAAACGAAGCCGCGCACGAAATAAGGATTAAGCAGGCAGGCGCAGGCGGCAATCAGCAGCACCGCCAAAATCCTGGACGGAGCGGCATCGGCTTTGGACAAATATGTCCCGATAATGGCTTCCGCCAGATAGGCTCCAATGATGACCAGCCCGATCGGCCAAAGTCCTTCCAGGTTCACCCAAAGCAATTGCAGGAACGGGAGCAGATAAATTGAGGCCGTGGCTGATTTCCGGTTGCGCTCGAGGACCAGCAGATAAACCGCGGTTAACAAATAGCTGAACATCTCAGGTCGGAGATTGATCCTCGGACTGGCCGCCCAGAGGGCCAGCATGATTCCCGGGAAAGCGATGGTCCGGGTCTCCCAGTCCGGGGCCGCGAAAAAGAGCAACCCCCAGATGACCGCGGCGAGCGTGGCCAAAAGCCAACTCTCGCCGGCAAAACCGTCCAGGCGGTAGACCAGGAAAATGATGACCTGGAAGAGCCATTGCGAGTCTATCCATTGCTTGCCTGCGGCCGTGAAGGAATATAAATCGGTATGAGGAGGGCCGGCCTTGATGATATGGGCGCCGGTGCGAAGGTGCCAGAGAAAATCCCAGTCGTCAATCTTATGGAACCCGAAAATAAATGCGCTCGCGGCAATGATCAGCAGGATCGCCGCGGAGAGTAATGGTCCGCGCCGATCCGTTTTCTCCTTTGCTCCGGGTTCTGTCTTCTGGGGCAACAATTTCCGATATTATAGCAAAGCCGGGCATTTTTGAACATGAGGCGCGGGTGCTCAATTTGCCATTAGCTCTTGGTCCGTGCTAATTTGGCTTATAATTGATCTGAAAAAATCAAGAGAAAGGATCCGCAATGATAAAAAATCGCGAAGACGGTCGCCGTTTATTGACTCTGATCTGTGCCGGAGTGATGTTCCTGGTTGCGGCGGCGGGAAAAGGCGCGGAGCCGGAATATAAACCGGTCAAGGTCCCGCTCTGGCCGGGTTTGAAGCAATTCGTGGACAGCATTGAGATGAAACAGTTAAAGCCGTACCTAGGCGAAGCCGGCGGAGACATCCTGTTCGCGTCGGACCTGAGCTCGGAGGTCGGGAGGGGCGGCACCAATGCCGCGGCCGCGCTCGGCAACGGCGGGCTTTCGGTCGAGATTTCTCCGTGGGCGGACCTGACGGTTTTCCGCTGGCCCAGCCCGCTTTATGGGGACCAGTTGCGCTATTACACTTTGGCCGGGACCAAGGACCGGCCGGTGCGGATGGACAAAGAAGCGCCTTCGGCGGACTGGCGGCGCTACGGTCATCCGCAGGACCCCTGCCCTTCCATGGGCTCGCGCGGCGGACTCGTGCTCGACAGCGGCGCGATGGTCTGGCTGGGCGATCCGAGTTGGACCTCGAGCCGAGGCTTCGTGCCGCTCGATTCGATGAACCTGGTCACCACTTTGACCCGGCCGGAAGTCAAAGCCGAGATCACCGATTTCGTTGACCCGGAGCAGAACCTTTTGGTGAGAAGTTTCAGGATCACGGGCGCGGCTCGCAGCTTCATCTATCACTCAACCTTTGCGCCGCAAGTCCCTGATCCGCAAGACAATAAAGACTGGAACCCCAAGGGTGCGGGATTCGCCGCAATTTATCTTGCCTCCGACCAGGTCATCGTGCATTTCCAGCCCAAGGCCAAGCCGGGACAATCGCCCAAGCCTCTGAAAACCGCTCCGGCTTCGGCTGCGGATTTGGATGCGGCCTATCCGCATGGTGGTTCGTTTGTCGCTTGGGGACTGGCTGGGGCCGCGAGCGGCTTCCAGGTCGGCGCGGACCGGTGCCTGAACCAGGCCCCGGCGCAAGCCCCGGCGGGCGGTTATGATGACGCGTCGGACGGCAAACTTTCGGGCAACGAGCTTTTCACCGGCTTGGTTGATGGCGCGCTCGGGGCGAACCTTTCCGGGCCGGACAGCACGGTCACGGTCTTCATCGGGGTCGCCGGCTCGGCGGACAAGGCGGTCGCGATCGTGCGCTCGGCGCGGCTGGACGGGCTTGCCACTTTGCAATCCCGTTCCACTGCGAGTTGGCAGGCCAAATCCGCCCAAGTCCATTTGCCGAAAGACGCGGACCCGGTGATGAAGAGAGTTTTTCTGCGCTCGGTTCTGAATGTGCTGGTTGGTCAGGACCGCGAAACCGGGGCGATTGTGGCCTCGGTCTCGCGCCAGCCGCCCTATCATTACGACTATCCGCGCGACAGCGCCTTTTTCGATCTCCTGCTCGACCTGGCGGGTTTCCCCGAAGCGGTGACCAGGCACCACAAATTTTTGGCGCGCACCCAATACACCCAGCGCCTGGGTTATACGCCGATCTGGATGGTCAACTATCGCTCGCCCTTTTTCGATCCGTCCGGCAACTGGCCGCAGAAATTGAACATTGACGGGTCTTCGCCCACCAGTTTCATGGTCACGCCCTGCGAGATTGACGAGACCGCACTCACGGTCTGGAACTGGTGGCGGCACGAGCGGGCGCTGCCGGAGGCCGAGCGGCCGCAGTATATCGCGGACATGCGCGAGGCCTTCATCCGATCGGCGGACAACCTGCTCAAATGGATTGACCTCAAAAAAGGCTGGACCAAGCCGGCGATTGAGGATGACAGTTTCCCGCCCGATGCCACCCTGCATGGCGTGTCAGCCACGCTCACCGCCATGGCCGCGGCCTGCGACGCCGGAGCGCCCTGGAACATTCCGGCCGAGAAGACCGCGAAATATTGCGAGGCGGCCCGGTCGCTCAAGCAGGGCATCCAGGGCCGGACGGTTTATCAGGAAGTGATTGACCATGCCGGTTTCCGTGGCGTGCCCTGGACGCTCTGGCCCGCGCCCGCGTTCGATACCTTTCAGGAGCCGGGCGCGCAAATGCTGAAGACCAAGCTGGCGGAAATGATCCGCCGCAATGCCGGACAGGAATCGCCCGGGTTTGCGTATCTGGGCGAGGAGTTGGTGTCCCTGGCCATGGCCGACCAGAAAAACCCGCAATACCGAGAACTGCTCTTGGGCGCCTTGGTGAAACTCACCCACGAGGTGCCTTTTCC
>CAIUDS010000327.1 GCA_903897985.1 uncultured delta proteobacterium | reverse complement strand
TCCTTGCGGCAGGCCTGGCAGAGCAGGTAGTTAGCCACCGCGGTGTAATTCCCGTGCGGCTCGTCAAAATGCCAGACGATTTTCTCGAGCAGAGCGGGCAGGTCCTGCGCGCGGTTGCTGAGCAGAATATGCTCGGCCTTAAGCTCCTTGGCCACCGCGGCCGCCCACTTGCTCTCGTCCCATTGCGCCTCTTCAAAGCCCACGGTGTAGGTCTTGATCCGGCCCTTGGTCTGCTTGAGCGCGGCCGCGGCCACGGTCGAGGAGTCCAGGCCGCCGGAAAGGAAAATCCCGAGCGGCACATCGCTGACCAGTTCCTCCTCCACCGCCCGTTCCAGCTCCGCGAAAATCTGCTCCCGCGCGGCCTCCGGCGACGGCGCCTCCGCTTCATTTCTCGCGGGCAGCTGCCAATAGCGTTTCAAATCCACCTTCCCGTTCTTGACGATCAGGCAATGCGCATTCAGGAGCTTGTTCACCCCCAGCACTCCGCTCCGAGGCGCCGGGATGTAAAGGGTCTGGAAAAGCTGATAGATCGCAACCGGATCAACGCGCCGCGGTATTTCCGGGTCGAGCAGGAGCGCTTTTAATTCGCTGGCAAAACTGATGAAATTCGGCCCCTGAAAATAGTAAAGGGGCTTCACTCCCAAATTATCCCGGGCAATAATGAGCTTCTTTTCTTGCCGGTCATAAATGGCAAAGGCGAACAGTCCGCGCAGTTTCCGCAGAAAACTTTCGCCCCATTCCAGATAGGCGTTAAGGATGACCTCGGTGTCGGTTTGAGTCGAGAATTTCCTGCCCGCGGCCGCGAGTTCCGCGCGCAGTTCCGAGAAATTATAGACCTCGCCGTTATAGACGATCACCCCCCGGCCATCCGCGCTCGAAATGGGCTGGAGCCCGGTGGCAAGGTCAATCACCCGAAGCCGGCGATGCCCGAGCGCGACCTGATCTTCAAAGAAAAAGCCCTCCTCATCCGGGCCGCGGTGGGCGAGCACCCGGGTCATCTTCCAAATAATTTCCGGGTCCGGCTTTTCCGCGGAAGAGAAATATAATTTGCCGACGAAACCGCACATAAATTTTATTTGGGTTGATAGCCCAGTTCCTGGGCCCGCCGCAGGTATCGGGCCGCGGCTTCCCGGTCGCCCAGCTTTTTATAGACCACGGCCAGATTGAAATTGGCCACCGGGTAATCCTCGTCAATCAGCAGGGCCAACTCGAAAAATTTTCGAGCCTCTTTTAAATTGTCCTGCTGGGCATAAATCACCCCTTGGTTGTGATAGGCCACGGCCACAAACCGCTCGATATGATTGATCTCCGCGCTCAGGACCTTGATAATATTTTCCCATTCCCGCAGCGAGTCCTGGCCCTGGTCGAATTTCTTCTGCGCCCCCTTGTAAAGCTCAACCGCGACTTTCACCCGGTCCGAGAGGTCCTCGATCCGGATCGCCTTCTGCTCCACATCTATCTTGCCAATCGGGCTTTCCTTGATCATATCCAGATAATTCTAGATAAAAAAGGTTGGGAAAGCAATCTCCGGATTTGGGAATTGGCGATTGGGAGTTTGGAATCAGCCCCTTACGGAATTCCCATCCTTAATCCTGACGGCCATTTCCTAAGCGCGACTTTGATATTTTGATGCCCCCGGGCGGGAAGAGGGTGCAAGGCGGTCCTTTCTTTATTCCCCATTTGCCTTGTGTTATATTGACAGGCGATGGACGAGCTATTCGAGGGCCAGGAACAAAAGCCGAAGGCGGAGGACCTGGAGTTTTCGCCTTTGGCCGAGCGGGTACGGCCGCGCGCGCCGGAGGAGTTTGCCGGGCAGGAACACCTGTTGGGCGAAGGCCGGCTCCTGCGCCGGCTGCTGGAGCGGAAAAACATCATCAGCCTGATTTTCTGGGGGCCGCCCGGCTCGGGCAAGACCACTCTCGCCCGCATCCTCTGCGAAAAAAGTGACGCGCATTTCCTCAGTTTCTCCGCGGTGCTCTCCGGGGTGGACGATTTAAGGAAAGCCTTGAAGGAAGCGGATTCGGTGCGGCGGTCGCTGGGGAAAAAGACCGCGCTGTTTGTTGACGAGATCCATCGCTGGAACAAGGCTCAGCAGGACGGCTTTTTGCCTTATGTGGAAAAGGGGAAAATTATTCTGATCGGGGCGACCACGGAGAACCCGAGCTTCGAGGTGATTGCGCCGCTGTTGAGCCGGTGTCGGGTGTGTGTTTTGAACCAACTGGGCGACAAGGAAATTTCTCACATTCTCAAGCGGGCGATTGAAAACCGGGAACGCGGCCTGTTTGCGGGCAAGGACCCGCTCGAGGTGGACCCGGACGCGATTGAATACCTGGCGCGGCTGTGCGAGGGTGACGCGCGCCGCGCCCTCAACGCGCTCGAGTTGGCGGACGAATTGGCGCGCTCGGCCCAGGGGAAGAAGCTCCGGTTGGAGGATGCGGAAGAAGCGCTGACCAGCAAGACTTTGCTCTACGACAAGACCGGGGAGGAGCACTATAATTTGATCAGCGCGTTCATCAAGAGCATGCGGGGGTCGGACCCGGACGCCGCGGTGTATTGGATGGTGCGGATGTTGGAGAGCGGGGAAGACGCAAGGTTCGTGTGCCGGCGCATGATCATTTTTGCGGCCGAGGATGTGGGCCTGGCGGATCCGTCGGCGCTTGCGCTGGCGGTGGCCTGCGAGCAGGCGCTCGAAATCGCGGGCCTGCCCGAGGCCATGATCCCGATGTCCGAAACCTGCGTCTATCTGGCCTCGGCCCTGAAAAGCAACTCCGCCTATATGGCCATGGAGCGGGCCAAGGGTGAAATTTCAAAGAGCGGCTCGCTCAAGGTGCCGCTGCACTTGCGCAACCCGGTCACCGCGCTGATGAAGCAGCTCGACTATGGCAAGGGCTACAAATACCCGCACAATTTCCCCGGACACTTCGTGATCGAGGAATACCTGCCGGAGGAACTCCGCGATAAAATATTTTTCGAGCCGGGCGAATTGGGCAAGGAGATTGAGCTCAAGCTGCGGGTGGACGAGTTGAGGAAAGCGCGCAGGAACCGGGTCAGGAAGAACCACCCGAGGTAACGGCGGGAAATGACGATCAGGGAAGCCCGATTGATCAAGATCGCTTTGATCCTGACTCTGCTCACCTATCTGGCCGGGGCCGGGAACCTGATCCAGGAGGTTGACCCGGCGCAATACGCGGAGATCGCGCGGGAAATGGTCGAGAGCCATGACTGGCTGGTTTTGCACGACAATTATGGCCCCTATCTGGACAAGCCCCCGATCACTTTCTGGATCATCGGCTCCAGCTACAAAATTTTCGGCGTGAACAATTTCGCCTACCGCTTGCCCACCATCCTCTTCGCCATCCTCTCCATCCTGATCCTCGGCCGCATCGCGCTAATTTTATACAACCATGAAACCGCCTGGCTCGCGATGCTGATCCTGTCCAGTTCCGAAGCCTATTCCCTGATGGTCGCCGATCCCAAGATAGACATGTTCCTCGTCGGCTTTCTGATCGCCGCCTTCTGGGCATATTTTGAAAGCAAAACCCGGCCGGCCATGATGTATTTATTTTATCTGTTCTGCGGACTGGCGGTGATGACCAAAGGCCCGATCGGACTCATGATCCCGGCGGCGGCGATCGGAGCGGAGTTGCTGCTTTGCCGAGACTGGAAGGGAATAAGGAAGCTGAAACCCATCGCGGGATTAATCATTTTGGCGCTGGCCATTGCGCCCTGGTACCTGGTCCTCGGCCAGGAAACGGGAGGATCTGGCCCATATTTTATGTTGTTTGAGCAGAGTTTCGGCCGGATCCTCGTCAGAAATTTCACGAACAATTTTGGCCCATTTTATTTTTCCGGCACCTTTCTCTGGACCTTCTTGCCCTGGTCCCTGGCGGTGCTGTTTCTGATCGCGGCCCGGCTGCGCGCTTTTTGGAAACGGCCGGACAAATTTGAATTCCAGCCCCGGAGAATCCTGGTTTGGTGGTTCCTGATCCCGTTCCTGTTCATCTCCGCCGCCAGCTACAAGCTCCCGCAATATTTGTTCTGGCTCCTGCCGCCCCTGGCGATCTTGCTGGCCGATTTTCTGATCGAAATTTCGCAGGAGCCGCAAATCAAATGGCTCAAGCACCTGGTAAGAACCCAGGTTATCTGCGCCTTCGCCGTGATCCTGGCCATGCTCGCGGCGGCCACGGTCTGCTTTCCGGTCCATGGGATTGTGGCCTGGATGCTTATCCTGGCCGGCCTGGCCGGCTTTTTGGGGTTGATGTTTCTCCCGGCCGGCCCGATCAAAAATTTGGCCATCCTGCCCGCGTCGGCCATGATCTTGTTCAACTTGATCTTCTCGCTGCATATTTATTCCGAAACCCTCAAGTACCAATACGCGGACCAGGCGGCGAAAATCATCCGGCAACAGGATCCCTCCGGGCCGGTGGTTTATGTTTATAAACTCAAAGCCGCCAAGGCGCTGGCGTTTTATTCGGGCCGCAAGGTGGAAATTGTCCATCTGGACCAGCTTAAAAACATGGCGGGGGAACGGAAAAAAATTTTGGTGCTGGTCAAGGAGCCGCGCCTCCGGGCGGTGAGGCGATTTTTGGGGAGGGGTTTCAGAATTCATCGCCTGGGCAGATTTGACGAGTATCATACCTCCGTGCCGACCGCCAAATTCCTTTATTACAAGACCCGGCCCTCCACCCTCCAGGGCCTGCTGCTGCTGGAAATTTCAACTGGCGCTTAAGCCGGCCTGGGGCCGACCCTTGGGCAATTTGCCCGCGGCAAAAAATCCGCAAGTGACAAGAAACCGCCTCCTAAATGATTCCGGAGCAAGATGGGCATCCTGGTGTTTCCAACGCATTGCTAACACCAGCGGCCATTGGCCGTGCTGCTCAAACCAAGGAGCGCCGGTTCCCCGATGGCCATTCAGTAGAGGCTGCGCGAAGTCCCTGTTTTTCCTGCTGGCTTGGCGCCGCGGTTCCGGTTGCAGGTCCCGCCCGGCTCGGTCCGTCCGCCCCGCCTTATTGTGCTAGATCGGCCGGTGGGGCTTGGTCGCTCGGCTGCGCCGAGTCCGCGCAGGTGTCACACTTTTGCTGGCAGCCGCCATCGGGGCAGCATTGGCCCAGGTCATGATCCCAATAAAAACCGTGATCGCAGTTATGGTCATTGGTGTTGACATCCACATCGGTAGCGCAACTCATCATCAGGCCCGCAAACACCAAGGTCAGTCCCGCCAGAACCATCTTGAGTTTCCTCCTCATTTCCATCCTCCTTTTCTTTTGGCAGGCACGAGGCCTGCCGCTACATCCTCCGGCAGGCGCCAGGCCCGCCTCCACAATTTTTCCCATTCGCGAACACACCTCCAGCGTCAATTCCAAAAGGGTGAACTGCTCTTGTTGCGGCCTCGAACCCGGCCGCGGCCGAAAAGAAGATTAAGCCCGGATGCCGTAACCGCCCGCCAACTTGATCGCTGCAATATATCGCAAATTCTGTGCCATAATTCGGGACATGATCTTGAAAAAGTATTTGCCTTTTGAAATCAGGAAGTTAAAGCGCGCGGCTTTCCCTTCGGACTTTATCCGCCCCCTGCTTCCAGTTGCAATTCTTCAACTCGGCCGTGCCTTTGTTGCGGAAAAGCCACTTGCGCAAAATATTTATTCTGGAAGAATGATGAGGCGACGCAACTGGTTTTAGGGAAAACAAATTGCGGGAGGAGACATGACTGAAATCGGCCCGAACCGAACCGGCACTTCGCCGGGGAATGCGAACCTGATCCCGGCGGCGCTCATTTTGTCCGCCATCGTGGAGGCGCTGGCCGGAATGGACATCCTGTTCACGCGCATGGTTTTCAAAAATGCCCCGGCACTGGCCGGCTACGCCCTGCTTGCGGCCAGCATCCTGGACTTGCCGGTGATCTGGTTTTTTTATCAAAAGAAATCGCGGGCCGCACCGGGAGCTTACGCCCTGCAGGAAAGCCTTCGGGAATTCCAGCCGGACCTATCCAAAATTGACCGGGCCATGATGGAGGCCGGCCAGGAGACCGGCGCGATCAGCTTTTACTATGCTCAGCTCAACCAGGTCGTGGGCATGGTGTTCTTTGCCCTGGTCGCCGCCGTCGGGGTGGAATTGGTGTTCCTCCATAAATTCATTCCGCCCCAGCCGGGAAAAGTTATAACCGCGGGATGGGTCGCGATGGTGATCGGCGGGTTACTTTCCCTGTCGGGGTTGAAGGGACTGCTCCTGCCCAAGCCGGTGCTCACGGTCTCCGCGCAAGGCATCTCCTTCACTGGCATGTTCCTGGGCTCGCTCAAGCTGATCCCGTGGAGCGCGGTCCGGAAAATCGAGTTGACCTCGCTTTCCGGTCAAAGAGGGGCAGGCGCAACTCCCGCGCTGGGGGTGCTGCTGGACGAGAGCTTCAAGCTGCCGGCGTTAATGGACCTGGCGAATGCGGACGGCGGGAACTGGGCGAAGGTCCCGATCAATACCCTCAACGCCAAGCCGGAAGCGATTGTCGAGCAGGTCAGGACCGCCTGGCAGCAATACCGCCCGGCCGAGACTCACGAGCTCATCAATCCCTGACCATTCCCGGCTAATGTCCTGTTTTATAAATTGTGACGCAAGCGTCCGTTAAAGGCTTCCCCATAATTAAATTAGCGCAACCGCCGATTCGATGGCCCATCCGGATTCTAAAAACTCTTCTTGCTCTCCAAGAGCAAAGTCACCGGTCCCTGGTTCACCAATTCCACATCCATGTTGGCCGAGAATTTGCCGGTTGCGACTTTGGGGATTTTCTCGCGAAGCTTTGCGACAAAATAGTGGTAAAGTTTTTCCGCCTGCTCGGGCGGCGCGGCCAGCTCGAACCCGGGCCTCCGGCCCTTGCGGCAGTCCGCGTAAAGTGTGAACTGGCTCACCACCAAAACGCTCCCGCCGGTGTCCGCGAGGGACAGATTCATTTTCCCCTCCGAGTCCTCAAAGACGCGCAGCCCGGCGATTTTCTCCGCCAGCCAGTCGGCGTCTTGCTCGGCGTCTTCCCGGCCCACTCCCAGCAAAACCATGAACCCCTTCCCGATCTCGCCGATGACTTCTCCCGCCACCGTCACCTTGGCCCTGCTCACTCTTTGCACCACCGCACGCATTTTGCTTCCTCCGCATTATCCGAGCGGCAAGGGCGATTCTCCCAGCAATTCCTTAAGTGCATTTTTAACGCTGGCAATTACCTCCGCTTCGCCTTTGTACTGCATTTTGGCATAGATATGCAATTTAGTAATCTTCTTGCCAACGGGGTTAACCAGAAAAATAAGACGCAGCCCTTTGCTTTTGCCAATGCCATATTTTTTCAAAGGGATTCGTATTTTTCGAACTTGGTTTTGAGAAAATCCCGGTATTACATCCCCCACGAGTGGATTGGATATCAATTCTGCCAGAAGCCGTTCTATATCTTTTTGTGCAAAGGGGTACTTCTTGAAAATGGCCTCAAGCTTGCTTCGGAAGGAAGCGGGAGGCGAATTTTCCGAATAGCTCATTTCTGCATTAATTTATCTGAAACAGTATTTACCAACTGATGAAACTCCTCGTCCAGCGCCAGGCTGCAGTTCTCAATCAAATCCTCATAATCCGCCAGCATCGCTTCGTGGGTTCGAATAATTAAGTTCGGAACCTTTTTGCGATTCATATCTTTCAACAGGTCCCGTTCCTTTTCCGCCAGAAGGGAAAGTTTGGGTAATAATGCCGAATAGTTTTTTTTGAAATATTCGCATGTTGCAGCGCAAGATTTATCTGCAAACTTAACATTCAGCCTGCGTATATTCCTTAAAAGGCGATAGCTCAAAATTCTGGCTTCGGCGGTACGGAAGAATACCTTCCAAAACCTGGTAACATCTGATTGCGCCAAATCGAAATGGTCTAAGTTGTTGAGCTCACCTAAAACCTTACGGGAAAGCTCATCATAGCTTGTATCCAAGGATCATTCCTCCTGTTTGCTTCTGCCCTCGCCTCCAAAAGTATCTTAGCATTGACCGATGGCCTTTGTCAAGCCGATTAAAGCCTGCGAGAAGCGCGGCCTGATATTCATCGCCGCCCAATTGGCCGAGCTATCTTCTGAATCTCCTCGTTTCTTTCGAGCGTGAGATTATCCGGGGATTTTGAATTGGATGCCTTTGGAAATCACTTTGAACTCCGCGGGGAGCGATCCGGGTTGTTTACTGTCCATATTCATGAACAAGTTCAAGCCGCGAAGCGGACCACTTCCAGTTCGGCGTCGGTTCCGGCTTTTTTCAAGATTTTGTCCAGCCGCTGCATTACCCGGTCTTTGATCAAATATTCCTGGCAATTCGGGCATTGGAGGACCGGTAGGTTCTTGACAATGACGATGGAATTTTTCCCAACTTTGAAGGGAAGATCGGTGACCGCTGGCTTCAAGTTTTCGCCGCAGACATGACATTTCATTTTTTCTTTCTCCTTTTCAAATCGCCGTTCCATTCCATTCCTCGGGCCGAGGGTGATAAGCGGTGATCACCCGCACATTTTCCCCGGGAACATCCACCGCGAACAAAACATGAAAGATCATCCCGCCCCGCCGCGCGTAGACCAAATAGCTGGGCATATATTTATCTTCCGGATAAGCTTCAATGATCTCATAGCTCTCAACCGCTTCCAGGATCGCCTCGCGGGGAATGAAGCGGTTCTTGAGCCGCATATTCGCGTGCCAGGTCCACAATAAACGCTTTGCCCGAACACACTCCCGGATAAAAGCAAGCGGCTCCTCCGGTATGCTCCGGTTATTGCCCATTGCGGATTTGTCCCCGATTGCCAATGATCTTTCGTATTCGATGCGGCCAACTCATAATAAAAATATAGACAAAAATCATCCTGTTGTCCAGTTAGCGAGCAAGCCCGTTTCAGCCGGGGATTTTGAAGCGGATGCCTTTGTGGATGACCTTGAATTCGGCCGGGAGCGATCCCGGTTGTTCGCCGTCCACATCCAGGAGCACGGTCTCGTCGCTCTCCGCCTTCACCTCTCGGGCCGAGAAATGCTCGATCTTGGGCAGGCCGATATGCGTTCCTTTCGGCATGGCCGTCCCCAGCTTGAGCCGCGCCGGGATGCCCAAGTCGCCCAGGATGACCACCTCGAACAGGCCGTCATCGAGCTTGGCCATGGGCGCCACCTGCATGCCGGCGCCGAAAAACCTGCCATTCGCCACGGCCAAGTTGAAAATTTTCCGCTCGAGCGCCCTGCCCTTGTCGAGCGTGATGGTGACCGGCTGGTTCCGGTAAAAGAGTCCGGCCCGGAAGGTGGCCCACATAAACGCGGCCTTGCCGCCGAAGGGTTTCCCGGATTGGTTCACCAGCGCGTCCACCTGGCCGCCCACGCCGAAGCTGGTGATGTTGATGAAATACCGCTCGACCATTTTTCCGGCATGGTCTTTATGCCGCATCCAGCCCACATCAATCGGTTTGCAATTGGTCCCAAACAGGTGTTTGACCGAGGCGCAGAAATCGCGCGGGACCTCCGCGGTCTTGATGAAGTCCGAGCCGGTGCCGGAACAGATGACGGCCCAGGCCGCCGCGGGATTGATCGGTTGCCCATTTTCAAAGAAGCCGTTGACCAC
>CAIUDS010000326.1 GCA_903897985.1 uncultured delta proteobacterium | reverse complement strand
TTGCCCAGGCCGGCAATGACGGCTGGTGGCTGGGCCGCGCGGATTTTTATCTCGATCCGAAGACCAAAGCGGTCAAAGGATTAAAATACCGGCTGATAAAAATTTCGGACGGGCTGCCGGAAGACCCGGCGACTCGGCAGGCGGTCGAAGCGGAGAAGAAACTGCTCCCGGCCGGGATTGGCCGGGTGATCGGGAAGAGCCGGCGCGGTTTGAGCAAGGACTATGTCGGCTTCTGGGCCGCGGAACTGCTCAAGGATTTCGGCAAGGCCGAGCTGGGCGTGATCAACACCGGCGGAGTGAGGAGCGAAATCTATCGCGGCGAAATCACGCCCGCGGACATTTACGAAATCCTGCCCTTCAACGACCGGGTCGCGGTGTTCGAGATTGACGGCGCCGAACTGCTCCGGTCCAAACGGCTCGGCTATTTTTATTTTTCGCGCGGGCCCAAAATCACCGCGGGCAGGACCTACCGGGTCTCGAGCATTGACTATCTGGTCAAAATCGCCGACTTCCCCGGCGCGCGCAATGTCCAAATCTTCGACTCGCCGCTCCGCCAAGTCATGATCGAGCGGATCGAAAAGGATCGGGGCTTGAGCAGGTTTTGGGAAAAGTAATTCTTAGAATGCGAAAAACCGCAGACGAGCGAAGTGATATTTACAACTGGATGCTTTCTTGGTAAAATAGCTTACAAGAATGAGCGAAATTAGAGATCCTATTTACGGGTTCATTGTTCCAACTGAAACGGAATTTAAAATCATCGATACTCCAATTTTTCAACGGCTGAGAAAAGTCAAGCAACTTGCCATGGCCCACCTTGTTTATCCAGGCGCCAATCATACACGCTTTGAACATTCTTTAGGGGTCTTCCATATCGCGTCCTTGATGTCGGACAAGCTGCTCGGAGGCAATGAAGACCAACGGAGAGTGGTGAGATTTGCGGCTCTGCTCCATGATGTCGGACATGGACCTTTCTCCCATATTTCCGAGGAAATCCTGGAGCGCTTTTATACCGGAGAGGGTGCCGAGCGAGAAAAGATCCATGAGAAAATAACCGAAAAATTGATTGAAAATAATCCAGAATTGACCCGGCTTATTGCGGATGCGGACAGGGAAAGAATAGTCGGTCTTTTAAGCGGAGACAGGGTTGATCTCACCCTGATGAAGGAAATAGTCTCGGGACCGCTTGATGCTGATAAGATGGATTATCTGTTGCGAGATTCGTATTTTTGTGGAGTTCAATATGGCAAATATGATCTGCATCGACTTCTCAACACGCTCTCTGTTTTTGAAGACAGCGGAGATCAGCATCTTTGCATCGAATACGACGGCCTTAATTCGCTGGAGCAATTCGCGCTGGCTAAATATTACATGACCAAACAGGTGTATCGCCATCGAATCAGGTTGATCTCGGATTCCATGATCGTAAGAGCGCTGGAGCTGGGAATCGAGAGTGACCAGATAAGATTTCTCCAAGATCTTTACCGTTACCAGGACACTGCGGCCTATCTTGAGAACTATCTTTATCACAATGACGAAACCGTCACCGTCAAATTGCTCCATGAGCATGCCGGAAGCCGCGCAGGCCAGCTTTTTGCCAAGCTCTGCAAGCGGCAACTTTTTAAGCAGGTTTTTTCCATAAAACTGGGAAGCCCGGAACTTGGTCCAGGGCCGACCGATAAACTATTGGATATATCTAAAACAGATCATATCCCCATGAGAATGAATATGGAAAGAGCTATTGCCCAGCTTGAGCAGATCAATTGCTCTCCAGAGCATGTTATTGTAAAATCATATAAGATAAAGTCGGTCAAGGAGATGGCTCGGGATTCAGAAGGCGATATAGCGGTTCGTAAACCGGAAGGGCGCATTGGTCACTTTGAAGAAGAATCGACAGTTTTTAAGTCCATCGACGAGACGATGAACGAGATTTTCCTTGAGGTATACGCTCCATTGGAATTTACAGGTCAGCTAGACAAAAGAGAAAAAGAGGGGAAAATCAAAGTCGCAATCATGGAGATGCTAAAAGGGGGAGGGTATTAAGATGAAAGCGAGGAACATGATCTTGATTCTTCTGGAGGCGGAAGGCGGGAAAATCGAGAGCAAGACCAAGATCCAAAAGGAAATTTATTTCATTGCAGAAAAGATGGGATTGGATTTTCATTATCGCGCTCACTACTACGGCCCTTATTCGCCTGATGTGCGAGACGGCCTTGAACAGCTTATCTCAGTCGGATTCGTGAGCGTTGCCGCGCAGGAATGGGGAGTTGACCCAAGGGGTTTCGAAATGAAACGGTATGATTTTTCTCTGACTTCCGCGGGGAAGGAGATTGCTGATTCCATAAAGACCGAGCACGGGGATTTGGTTGGCAACATTGAGGATTTTGTCAGGAGATTGAAAGAAATCGGAAACCCGGACTACATGAGCCTTTCCATCGCGGCCAAGGTGCATTTTATCTCCAAGAGGGAAGGAACCGCATTGAATCCGGCAGCGATCAAGGCCAAGGCCCGAACTCTCGGTTGGAAGATAGAAGATACGGATATCCAAAATGCAGAGGCTATTCTGGATAAACTGGGATATTCTAAAAATTAAGAACTTTCATTCCAGAGCTATTTTCAACCCGCTGGCCGGGAAGATGAATTTGCCGGGGAATTTTTGGACGATCTGGAGTTGGACAAAATCGCCGGTGCAATGGCCGACCGCGAGGCGGCTGGGATTATAGGCGGCAAGCGCGTCCAAGGTTTGATTAACCTGCTCCGGGCTGCTCATCAATAAATGCATCCCGCCCATGACCAGGTCGAATTGAGAAACGCCCCAAAGCTCTTCAATTCTTTTCAGGGTGTTGATCGCGCCCCGGTGCGCGCAACCAAATATTACGCTCACTCCATTTTTCCCCTTGACCGCCAGCGAAATATCATCCGCAAAATCGTCCGGCTCCAACGATCCATCCTTCTCGACAAAAAATCCCGGCTCGGGTTTTTCAAAATCCATCTTGAGCGGCGCCGGCCCGGTGATCAGGATTTTGCCGTCCGCAAGTTCCAGGGGCTGTTCCACAAAAATCAATTCCGCGCCTTTGGCCTCAAGCTCGGCGCGGGAAAAAGGCATCCCCACCTCGAGTTCGATGGTCTTGCCCATGATTTCCTTCTTCACCTTGCGCTTGAGCAGCGCGGCCGGGTGCAGATATATTTTCAGCCGAGGATGTTTTTCGAGCGCATAGGGGATGCCGCCGGTGTGGTCGAAATGTCCGTGGCTGAGCGCGAGCGCGTCAATTTGGGAAAGGTCATACCCGAGCAGGGCCTGGTTCTGGCGCAGGGCGAAACCCTGGCCGGTGTCGAACAGGAGTTTGTAGCCGTCGAGCTCAATGAGGACGGAGAAACCATGCTCGGCGATCAGGCCGCGGCTCAGGGAGCAGCGGTTTTCGGAAATGATGGTGATCTGCCCGGGCAATTATCGCCTCTTGCCGCCCTTTTGCGCGTCGGCCAGTTTCATCTCGATCACGCGCAGCTCCCTTTGGGCCTCCTGGTGATACTTGTCCAGCTCCAGGGCTTTCGAGAAAAATTGTTTGGCCTCGCTCAGGTCTCCCGAGGTCCGGGCGATCACGCCCAAATAGAACCAGCCGTCGGTGACCTTGGGCCTATCCTTCATGGCCGCCTCGATCATTTTCGCGGCCTTGGCTCCGGCCGCGCTCCCCTCGGTCTTGAACAGGCAATAGCCCAGATGGATCCGGTATTCGGGCTCGTCCGGCATCAGTTTGGCCGCGGCCTCCAGCGCGGTCATGGCCTCGCGAAAGGCTCCTCGTCTCAGCGACATGGCGGCTTTCGAGAATTCCATTTCCGCCTGGATCGCCCGGTTGGCCTGTTCCATCTCCTCGTCCGTCACCTTGCTCCTGATCCGGTCAAGATAAGCGCTGCGCATTTCCGGCTCGGTTAAATTGGTATAAGCCTCGCTGATCCTGGTGAAGAGGTCCTCCACCTTGTCCCGGAGCACGCCCTGATAAAGCGCGGGCTTGGCATCCGGATGAAAAATCCGGGCCATTTTAAAATAAATCTTCTTGACCTGCGTCGGAGGGTTCTGCTCGGTCACCCCCAGGATTTCAAAAAAAGTGGTTTCCTTTTTGCTCACCAACTCGATCATCTTGTCTATTTCCTTGATCAGTTCCTTGTCCGTCATCTGTTTGTCCAGCATTTCCTCGATCGGGAGCCGAGGCTCCTCTTTTTTCGGCTCCGGCTTTTTCTCCGCGCGTTCCTCGACCCGCTTCCGCTCCTCCGCTTTCTTCTCCTCCGTCTCTTTCTGCTTCGCCTCCGCCTCGGCGTAAGCGCTCCCGAGCGGAAAGTCCTCCTCCGAGGCCTCCAGCTCGAAATAGCCCGCCAGGTAAAGCGCCAGCAGCGTCTGCATGGCCGGCTCCGGCTTCAAGCTCGAAATCCGAACCCCGCTCGCAAAATTGAACTCCTTGCCCAGTTGATTCATCCAGCGCACTTCCTTCGGACCAAACCCGAACAGCCTCGCTTGGCTGCTCAACCCCGGCTTGACCTGGAACTGTTTCTTATCAATCCCCGCGAACTCGCGCTCAATGCGCTGCTTCCCGAAATGGGTTTTAACGCCGGACAAAAGCAACTTCTCCGGGCTGAACGGGATCAACGGATTTTTCTGCAGCACCGCGGCTTCCATTTCCTTGAACTGGTAAAAACCCCGAACCAGGGCGAAGCAATTGATGATCTTGAGCTCGGACTGGAACTGGTAAAGCTCGCTCAGTTCCTGCCCATTCAGTTGGACCGTCTGCTGAGCAATTGCTTCCAGCTTCTTGTAATCACCCCCGGCCTCAACTTTGAATTCCTCATATTGCTGCTCGCTCAGTTTTCCCCGACCCACCAGGATCTTGGCCAGGGTTTCCTCCAGACTTCCCCCCTGAACATAAAAACTCGAGCCCTGGGCGATCATCACCCGCTTCACCACTTTCCCAGCCGGGGGCGCCGCGGTCAAAATGTCGAGGTACCCGGTTTTCTTCTCGCGCACGAGTTGATAGAACACCTTTCCAAACGGGACCTCTCCCAGGTCCCCGGACTGGCCCGGAGCGGAATGGTTTGGTTCTTGCAAGTTTTCCGCCATTTTTTGAGAATATCAGAAGCTATCCGCAAAAGCAATTTTTTCAAAGCCGGTTAAATTCAACCCAGGCGCTCTTTAAGAATATTTTCTAAAAATTCCCAATTGGTTGCTTTGGGGAGATTCATCATCTAAATTACATGGAACACAAAATGGGAAATGAAGCCATAAAAAATCTCGGCGCCCAAGCGCAAGCCGGGACCGCGATCCGGTGCCGGGAGGTCAAAAAATATTTTGAAGCGGTTAAGGCGGTGGACGGGGTGGACCTGGAGGTCAAGCTGGGCGAATGTTTCGGCCTGCTCGGGCCGAACGGCGCGGGCAAGACCACGCTGGTGGAGGTGATGGAGGGGCTGACGCGGCAGGACCGCGGCACGGTCGAGGTGCTCGGTTATCAATGGGGATCGGGCGACGACCGGGCGTTCCGCGAGCGGATCGCGGTGCAGCTCCAGGAGACGCAGTTGGCGGACAAGCTCACGGTTTATGAGACGCTCAAATTATTCCGGAGTTTTTATCGGCGGGGCCGGAGCGTGGAGGAGATCATCGCTCGCGCGGGCCTGGAGGAAAAGCAAAAGGAGCGGGTCTATAAACTTTCCGGCGGGACCAAACAGCGGCTGGCCCTGGCCTGCGCCCTGGTGAGCGAGCCGGAAATCCTGTTCCTCGATGAGCCCACCACCGGCCTGGACCCGCAGGCGCGCAACCATGTCTGGCAGATTGTGGACGAATTCAAAGCGCAGGGCGGCACGATCATGCTCACGACCCATTACATGGAAGAGGCCGCGCGGCTGTGCGACCGGGTGGCGATCATGGACCACGGAAAAATTTTGGCTTTGGGCGGACCCGCGGAACTGGTCGAGCGGATAGTCGGGCATGAGGTGATCGAGTTCAGCGCCGCGGAAGGCTTTGACCGGAACCTCCTCGAGCATTTGCCCGGGGTGAAGGGCGTGAGCGGGAAAAACGGCGGCTACCTGCTCCGGGTGGCGTCCGCGAAGGAGACCTTGCCCCTGCTGCTCGCCACGCTCGAGAAAGGGGAGGCGCGCCTCAACCGGGTCTCGAGCCGGCCGGCCACGCTGGAGGATGTGTTCATGACCCTGACCGGAGCGGCGCTCCATGATTAGCAAGAAGATCCGCCACCCGCTGGTCGAGATGACCGTGGCGCGCTTGAAGGAAACCATCCGCGAGCCCGAGGCCATGTTCTGGATTTTCGTGTTCCCCATCCTGTTCGCCATCGGACTCGGCATCGCTTTCCGCGACCGCCCGCCGGAAAAACTCCCCGTGGCCATTGACCAAAGGATGTCCGACGCGGCCAAGGTCTCGCAAATGATCGCGGCCGGCTCGAACTTGAAGCCGGTCCTGATCAGCCCTGCCCAGGCCGGTCAGAACCTGCGCACCGGCAAGATCGCCCTGGTAGTCAGCCACGACCCGAAAATAATTTCCGCCAAAAACAATGCCGCGGACGCGCTCAAAGCAAACGGCCTCGGTCCGGATTTTTTTCTCATCTTCGACCCCACCCGGCCGGAAAGCCAGCTCGCCCGGCTCGCGGTCAGCGACGCGCTCCAGGCCGGCGCGGGCCGCAAAGATTCGATCTCGCTGCAAGATGAAAAAGTCACCGAACCCGGCTCGAGATACATTGACTACCTGATCCCGGGCTTGGTCGGGATGAACCTGATGGGCAGCGGCATGTGGGGGGTCGGCTTCGCCATCGTGTTCGCGCGCACGAGAAAGCTGCTCAAGCGCTACGCGGCCACGCCCATGCGCCGCTCTCACTATCTGCTCGCGTTCATGTTCTCGCGGCTGATGTTCCTGGTCTGGGAAGTCGGCATGGTGGTGGCCTGCGGCTGGATCTTCTTTAATGTCAAAGTCTACGGCTCGATCCTCGACCTGATCCTGATCTCCATCATCGGCTCGATGACCTTCGCCGGCATGGGCCTGCTCGTGGCCTCCCGCGCCACCACCATCGAGGCCGCGTCCGGCTGGATGAACTTCATCATGCTTCCCATGTATCTGCTCAGCGGTGGCTTCTTTTCCTACACCCGTTTCCCCGCGTTCCTCATCCCCTTCATCCGCGCCCTCCCCCTCACCGCGCTCAACGACGCCATGCGCGCCGTCATCAACGAGGGCCTCCCGCTCTTCCATTCCTGGCTCGAAATCCTCGTGCTCATCGCCTGGGCCCTCGTCAGTTTCACCGTCGCGCTCAAGATTTTCCGGTGGCAGTGAAGGCGGGCAAAAGTCCTAAGGAAACAGACAGTTACTCAGACAGCTCCGGTCTAACTCCTTCTCGCTCGCTCCAGGGCACTGGCATGACATCGTAATTTCTCAAGGCTTCACTGACGCTGGGATGGACATTCTCTTCCTGGTCATTGAGCAAGGCATACGCACGGGAATCCGGGGGCCGGACCTCTTTGGTGTCTATCCATTTGAAGGCCACGCCTTCCGCGGCGTCCCGGCTCGGACGGTTTATGGTCTGAAGAATTCTTTCCGGGCGCTTCTTTGACTTCGGTATCACAATGTCAAATAAATGGTCGTAGCCGCTTTTGCCGGTGAATTTAACCTTGGGCGTGAAGCGGATGTCGCTGGATTCCAGCCAGGAGACAACGTCTTCCCAAAACAAACTCGCGGTAGTCGGCTCGGCCAGATAGAACAGGTCGTTGACGGCGAGCATGGCCTGGATGAGATTGTGCTTTTTTAGAGCGAAACTTTCATTGGAGGCCAGAATTTCCAGAGCGCCATTACTGTTCCTTTGGACGCCGAATCCGGCCAAGGTGATCTTGAGCAGGTCCTGGCGCTTGGGACTTTCCAACTTGCAGCCGGATTGGACCAAGTCCTCGATGGTGTAGCCGTCATCCGTGAGCAGGTATCCCCCGTTTTGTCTGCGGGTATAAATTTGGAGGTAGTCGTTGTGGCGGTCGAGGAACGGCGTGGTGATTTCCACCCAACCCCTGACCGTCTAACACTTTTTCTTTAGTTTCTTTTGGACTTGATTTCTCTTATTTTTCAAGCTATTATGTTGTATAAATCCAACATAAAGGAGGTAAAGAAGATGAAGCGGGAAAGCAGGTTAT
>CAIUDS010000325.1 GCA_903897985.1 uncultured delta proteobacterium | reverse complement strand
CGTTTCACCCGCCCTGCCCAAGACCTGCTCCGATCCATATCCCTGATCCATCATCTTCTTCTTCCTTCCTCCGCCCATCTACAATAATTTAACATAGGGTCAGTGTCTCAGTCATGTTGACACACAGGGAGGGACCGGTTTAATTCCCAAATTCCGAACTCTCATTTCTTACCGCAGAGAAACGAAAACTAACGAAAAATCAGGCAGATGGAGCTTAACTTAGTGCCATTCGGGTCTGCCCCTGCCGGCTTCAGCTGGACCTGCGGGTAAGATTGAAACGACCGGTGATGATTTTCAGGACTCCCGGGCCCTTCAGCTCGGGGCGGTCCAGCAGTCCGGTCCAGCGGGCCTGGGAGTTGACCCTGACGCTGACCATGCCGGTTCGGCAGGTGAAAGAGTTTTGTTCCACGACTTCATTTTGCATGATATTGATCCGACCGTCGGCGACCAGATAAAAGGGCACGGTCATTTCCTCCTCTTCCAGTCCCGCGACCGCCACCTCCGCCGGATCATAATGCATCTGGAAAAAATCCCGCCCTTCCACTTTCACCGCGCCCTCGCCGCCGCGGTCTCCGGCTGAGAGCGAGATGTCGGCCAGGTATTTGGGGTAGCCCATGATCAGGCCGCTGTTGAGCGCGGATTTCGCGCTGACCGGCATTTCGAGCGGGAACCAGCCCCCGGCTTGGAGGTCGGTTTTGGAATCGAGTTTGCAGCCCGCCTTCAGGCAGACCGCGGCTTCTCGATATCCGCCCTCAATCTTCACCGGGTAGGTCCCCTGGAACTCCGAGATATAAAAATAGATCCGCGGCGCCGCGGGCATCTCCAGCTCCCGCGGCAGCAGCGAGCGATACAATGCCAGCTTGTCAACCGCCACCGGCAGCCGGAGCCGGACCGAAGTCACCTGCCTCGACCCGACCGGCACCACCCAGAAAACTCTCCGGCCGTAAAACAGCCGGCCCAGTTGCCGCATCCATTTGTTTTCATACATTGAGATACCCCCTGAAATCCTTCCCGCTCGTTATCGCCACGCCCCCCGGATCTGGTCGAAGTTCGGCGCATGCAGGTCCTCGATCCGGATATGGGCCGGGTCGGCCTGCCCGATCCCCAGTTCCGCAGCGTAATAAATCTGAGCCTGATCCCACACCTTTTTGTCCACATAGGGCAGCTTCACGCCCTGCTCCTCGCCGAAGCGCCGCAGCGTTGCCAGCGCCACCGAGTCGCACGCCACCCGGTCCTTCGACGCGAGGATCAGGTTGGCGTCCACCCAGAGCGGGCGATTACTGAGTCCATCCGGCCCGCCCCGCACCGCGATGCTGAGCGCGTCCACGATGTTGATGGTCGGCTTTTTGATCAGGTTGAGTTCGGCGACCTTTTCCGAGAGGTTCTGGGTGTGGAGCGCGTCCGGGCCTTCCTGGTACCGGTCGAGCGGCATGATTGCGCCCACCATCGCCTTCATGCAGCAGGTGAAGTCCGCGCCGGTCACCCGGTGGTTCTTGAGCAAAGGCAGGTTGATAAAGTGGTCCGCGTCCATCACGACCTTGGCCACGCGAAAACCCCGTGACCAGTGCCGCTTGCCGGGCTTGAACCACACATACTCCGAGCGTGTCCAGGGCAGACCTTCCACCTTCTCCTCCCTGCAGACGCGCGCGAAGCCGGTGGTGCGGAAGGCGAGTTCGGTCAGGAACATTGAGCGGTCGCCGACAATGATCCGCGCCCCGCGCTCTTTGCACAGGCGGATGACCGCGCGCAGCACCTCGGGGTTGGTGGTAATGCGGCCGGGTAAACGGCCGCCGAGGGCCGGGCCGCACATGTTGGGCTTGATCATCACCGTCTGGCCCGGCTCGATTTCCTCGAGACCGCCCGCGGCGAGCACCGCTTCCCGCACCGCCGACATGAGATCGTCCTTTACCCCCCGAACCGCCACCACCGCGTCGGGCATGTTCGGATAGACGCGGGTCGGAGGCAGTGGCTCCGGCCCGCCGCCCCTGGACTTAAACCGCTTTCGAAAATGCAGCGGCTCGCCGGGGATGCGTTGGCTGCGGAAGAGAAACTGAAAGCCGTCGCGCATAAGGTCATCCGCTCCGGGCGCTGATTTCTCTTGGAGCCGTCATTTCTTGGGACCTCGATAGCACTTTCCGATCTTGGCGTCCACCATCGCGCGGCCCACAAAGGGCAAGGTCCGGCCCAGGCCTATGGTCAGCTTGGTCATCAGGCCGGGAATGATGAGGTACTGACCCTTCTCCACACCCGCGATTACCGCCCGGGCCACTTCGTCCGCCGAAAGCACCGGGATGGTGTGAACCACCGCCTGGTTCTCCGGGGTGCGGCCCTCGGTGATGCCCTCCACCATCGGCGAGTTGAACTCGCCCGGACAAACCAGGTGCAGGATGATGTTTTGAGGCTTCAATTCGGCCCGCAAAACCTCGGTCAAGCCCACCACCGCGAACTTGGAAGGGCAGTAGGCCGCATAACCGAAAGCGCCCAGCAACCCGCCGCTGGAGGCGATGTTAACAATCCGCCCGCCACCCTTGGCCTGGAAAAAAGGCAGCGCGGCTCTAATACAATACAGGGTCCCGAAGTAGTTGATGTTCATCAACCGGTGGAATTCCTCAAGCGCCTGATCCTCGAACAAGCCCTCCGTGAGCACTCCCGCGCAGTTGATCAGAACCTCGGGCGCGCCGGTCCTGGACGCCAAGTCCTGGAACGCGGCCTCGACCGCGGCCGGATCTGACACATCGCAGACCGAGGTCTCGACCCTCGACCCCGCGAGTTCCGCCCGCACTTGCTCCAGTTTGGCTCGGTCCCGGGCCAAAAGGCAAAGGTTCGCTCCCCGCCGGGCCAGAATTTCCGCCAGCTTCCGGCCCATGCCAGAGGAGCCCCCAGTGATCCAAATGTTTTTTCCTTCAAACATGGTCAATTGGATTAACCGTATGGCAATCCGCGCTCAATAAGACCCATCAGACTTCCAAGCCCCGAAGCGCTGCTCGGTCCCTGAATCATACGCTCTCAGGCCCGCAAAGTCAATTAGTTACGCGCCCTAATTAAGCGGCGGCTGGCAAAGCCGAGGGCTGGGGGTGGGGGTACGGTGCTCCTCAGTTTTGCAGGGTGCGGCCCCGGAGCAGCCGCTCCAACAGCGCGGGTGAAAGCCGCTGCAGGATGGCGGTCAGCTTGCCCACCGGGGTCAGCACCATCTCGCGGCGGCGGCGCTCGATCATTTTGACAATGGCCGCAGCGACGCGGTCCGGGGTGTCGTGCGGCGGGCGGGCGATGGGTCGGGGCGAGCCGTCCCCGCGCATCACGGTCTTCTCGGGGTCAGAACTGGTGAACCCGGGACAGATGCAACCCACATGCACGCCCGCGGAAGCAAGCTCCAGCCGGAGCGCGTCCGCAAGGCTGCGCAGGGCGGCCTTGCTCGCGCTGTAGAGGCTACCCTCCGGGATGGCGCGGATGCCGCTTACGCTGCTCACGAACACGATGCTCCCGCTGACCTTTTTAATCTCCGCCACCGCGGACAGGGTCATGTTGACCGAGCCGACCAGGTTGACTTCGATCAACCGTTGACAAGGTCCCGGGGCGCATTGGTCGAAGCGCGAGACCATGCTGATGCCGGCGTTGTTGACGAGGATGTCGAGCCGGCCGAAGCGCTTGAGGGTCTTCTCCACCGCGACCCGGCAGTCGTCGAAGAAGCGGACATCGGCTTTGACCGCGAGAACGGCGACACCCTGGTCGGACAGCAGTTGCGCGGCTTGCTCCAGCCGCGTCTCATCCACATCCGTGATGATCAAGCTCGCGCCGCGGCGGCCGAGCGCAGCCGCGGTGGCCAAGCCAATACCCCGCGCCGCCCCGGTGACGAGAGCAATTTTACCGTGAAAGTCCATTGAGTTTAGGTATATCAATTTTATCGGTTATTTAGCGGCAACGCAAGAAAAAATTGTTCATTCACAAAACCGCTTTAGGTCCTTGATTTTGTCCGGCTTTGGACCGATTCTATCCTTTGAAAACCCCGGGGGCCAGGTTAAATTTTATACATAAGGCAAAGCCGCCCGGCAAATTCAATTCGGAGAGGTCAAGGGCGCGGCCCTTGTTTTGCGATCTCTTCTTGGCGGAGCTTGCGCTTGAAGATTTTTTCGGTGGCAGTGAGGGGGAGGTCGTCGCGGAATTCGATGGGCCGGCTCATGCATTTGCGGTTGGAACCGGCGAGTGCGCCGGTTTATTCTGATTTAGGAGGATCTTGACTCCCGATTGCCTGCTCATGAATTTCGAGAAGTTGGGTGGCGAGCAGATTAGATATCATTTTTTCCATTTCTTGTAGATCTATATTGCCTTGCCCGAAGGCGATGTCAGCGGCTTTCAGGGCATCGTAATAAGGTTTGCGGCTCTCTGCAATAAGCTGCGCAATGGTCTTGGTGCCGGGCAGCCAAAACCCCAGCTTAGCGCATAGCGCCAAATAGGAGGCGGCCCGGGCGGTCCGGCCATTTCCGCCGGCAAACGGGTGGATCCAGTTAATCCTCCAGAGCACATACGCCGCAAAATGAACCGGGCTCCTGGCGGTTTTCCGGTTTACATATTCGCACATTTCCTGCATCAGGACCGGCACATCCATGGCGGGCGGAAGCTTATGCTCGCTGCCTTGGATCACAACATTCAGGGATGGTACCCGATAGCTGCCGGCGCAGGAATAGATATCCTTCACCGCCAGGCCTTGGAAATGCCGGATGATAATGGGCGTCAGCAACAATTTTCCGCTGGCCCGGGAATCTTCATAGATCAACTTCACCTCGTCAAAGAGCGCGAGGGCGTTTCTTGATTCCAGCAGGGCTTTTTGTTCGGGCGAGGAAAAAAGCTTGTTAGGCGACAAGGTCCTCTTAGGG
>CAIUDS010000324.1 GCA_903897985.1 uncultured delta proteobacterium | reverse complement strand
CCGCTTTCTTCAGGCACAACACAAAAAAGGAGAGTCCGCTCGACTCAAACTCTCCTTTTTAAGCTTGACCCGCTAATTTAAACAATTCAGGCAGCCTGAACCGGACGACGCTCGATCTGTTCTTCCAGACCATGCTGGTTCAGGACTTCCTGATACTTCTCCAGCACGGAGGTCTCGATATAATCCCGCATCTCCTGGTTGAGCGGATGGGCAACATCCCGGATCACCCCGTCCTTGCGCTTCTTGCTGGGCATGGCCACGAAATATCCCTTTGCCGCCTTGATGACCTTCAGGTCGCGGACCACGAAGCAGTTGTCAAAGGTGAGTGTCACATATGCTCTCAGTTTGTCCTCGCTTACCGGGTACACCACAATCTCGGTAATCTCCATCTTACTTCCTCCCTTCAGTTGTTTAGTAGTATTCGCCTTCTAATGTATGCACTTTTTGTGCCAATTTTCTAATGTTTAAATTATCATTATTTTTCAAATACTTACATCGGCACGTGCAATCCCTTTTGCTCATGCCGAGGTCAAGAAAAGATCGCATTTGCAAAATTGTGCATAACATGCTTATAAATAAAGCAAACCTCAAGAGGGCGGTCTTTTCTAGCCAACGGAATGTGACACATTTATGTTTCCATTATTGCAAGGCAGTGAAATCAAAAGTAAAATATAACAGCTCTATCTTTGTTTTCCGGCATTATGAATGAATATTCATTCAGTTGCATGTCTCAAAAAAAACCATCAAAGTAGCATTTTTGTGACTTTTCCTGATGAAATTATAGAGCTATGGCGAGTTTGGAAATTAAATTTCGTCTCACCGGGCATGGGCAAAAAAGCCTTGGCCTCTCATTTCCGCACGCTTTTCGCTCAGGGTGTAGGTCCCGGCTTAATAGATTATCTGGATCACAATGGAGCTTTTGACATTGACGATTCTGGCGTCCTTGATCGGGCCGGAGAGTTCCACCACCACCCGGGTTTTATCGGGATATTTTCCGACCCGTACCTGGCGCACTTTTCCGGTGTTGACTTGGAACACATTTTGGGGAAGGACGCTTTTAACGCTGTAGATGTCGAGCACGATGCGGACCGGCTGATCCAGGGTCATCACCTCATAATTGCCGAATTCCCCGTCCCCGCTGATCACCACTTCAAAAGCGCTGTTGTCTTTGGCGCGGTAGGTGAGGTTGTTCAGGGTCTTGGCGGTCGGCAGTTTTTCCACCACCGCGGCTTTGGGCAGGATCTCCTTAAGCATGTCGCGCGCGGCTTTCTCATCGTCCGCGCCCGCCGTGGCCACGGTCCCGATCGGCGCGCCTCCGGAGCCGCTGCTCATTTTCTGGATTTTGGGATAGAGCTCTTTGGGGATTTCAATCTGAGCCGCGGTCGGTTTTTCCTCGACCGCCTTGATCTCGGACAGGACCACCTTGCACCCGCTGTCGCTGCTGATGATCTGATAAGTGATGTTCTGCCGCAGGCTCGCGGTCAGCCGCGAGCTATAGACCTGCCTGGTCCCGCCGTCCGCGCTTTTTTCCGAGACCTCCTGACTGAGTTCCCAGTCTTTGATCATGCCCTCGGGCAATTCCCCTTTTGCGGGAATGCCTTGGAGCACCGCGGTGTTGTCCGCAGTCAAGATCAGCCGGGGCGGCGAACTCAGGACAAAGGCGCCGGGGGCCAGGGACCGGGCGGCATACAAATTTATTTCATTGCCGGTTATTTCCACTTTCCGGATCTCATTGGGAATGGACTGGTCGTATGCGACGGTCGCGCAGGAGCCCAGGAGGATCGCGAACAAAAGCAGAGAACCTGCTGCGTTGATTAAAGCCGCTTTTTGCCTGGTTATCATTTGTCTCCCCCTATTTCAGGATTTTGAATTCCACTCTCCGGTTGAGCTGCCGGCCCTCGTCACTGACATTGCTGGCAATAGGCAGGCTTTCGCCATATCCGACCGAGTTCAGCCGATCCTTGTTGATCCCGCCTTCCAGCGCCAGCCAATCCACCACGGCCTTGGCCCGGCTCCGGCTGAGCCGGATGTTATACTCGTCGCTGCCCTTGCTGTCGGTATGGCCGCGGATTTCAATCTTCATGGTCGGGTTTCCATTCAGCAGCCGAACCAGGTTTTCAAGTTCCGTCTTCGACTCCGGCCGCAGCACCGACCGGTCAAAGTCAAAATAAATATTATGCAAAACGACCACGGCGCCCGCCTTCAGCTTGGTCAGCAGGATATTCTTTTCCACTTCCTGATAAGCCTGCTCGGCCGGGACCACGAACCGCTCGGAATGGAAAGTATAGCCCTTGGCATAAGCGGTGAGGTTATAGTCCGCGCCCGTGCCCAGCACCACTTTGTACGCGCCTTGCGGGGTGGTTTTGGAAAGAAGCCGTTCCTGGTCGGTCTTGCTATCCGCGATCCGGATCACGGATTCCACCGGCGTGCAGGTGTGGATGTCATAGATCGGGGTCCCCAGTTTGGGGTCTTTGGTGGGCGGGGCGCAGGTATCAATATCCGCCACAATGCCATAGACCAGGGTCAAGCCGCTGGGCTTCATAATCATCGGCACCGGCACCACATACAGGTCTTCCTGACCCAAGGTGTCGCTTCGGGTGCTCGAGAAATAGGCCAGGTCGCCGCTCGCGGGAATGGTGAAATAGAAGTCCTTGTCCGGAGAATTGACCGCGGGGCCCAGGTTGACCGGATTGGACCAGCCGCTGGGCATGAGCACCGAGCGGAAAATATCCGCGTTGCCGAAACCGCCCCGACCGTCGGAGGAAAAGTAAAGGGTGACGCCGTCCCAGTGGATGAACACGAACATCTCGTTTTCCGCGGTATTGATGCCCGGACCCAGGTTTTTGGGCGCGCCCCATTTGCCGTCCTGCTTGGTCGAGACCCAAATATCCCATCCGCCCAAACCGTCCGGCCGCTGGGAAACATAATACAGGTTCCTGCCATCCGGCGCGATCGAAGCGTTGGCTTCATTGAATTTGGTGTTGATGGGCGCGCCCAGGTTTTGCGGCTCGCCCCATTTCCCGTCCGGCTGCTTTTGGGTCACATAAATATCGCACCCGCCCAGTGCTCCCTGACGGTTGCACCCGGTGAAATACATGGTCTGCTCGTCCGCGGTCAGGCAGTCCGGGCCTTCATTCATCTGCGTGTTAAAGGGCTGGCCCATGTTTTCCGGCTCCCCCCATTGCCCGGCAACCTTATGCGACATCCACCCGTCCTGACCGCCGATGCCGGTGGGACGGTCCGACGCGAAATAAAGGGTCTTGCCATCCGCGCTCACAAACGGCCCAAAGTCCGAGTACTTGCTGTTCACCACCGGTCCCAGGTTTTTCACCCCTTCCTGGCTCTGCCCCTGAAGGTTCACCGACAGCGCCACCAAGATCAGCGCCAAACCCAGGTTTGTCTTCCATTTATGCATCTTATCCTCCTTATCAATCCAGGTTATTCTACCACGGTAATTTCCGCTCTCCGGTTCCTCGGGTTGCCCCTCAGCGGGTCATTGGGCTCCGCCGGATTTTCCATCCCGTAATACTTGATCGGAGATCAGGTCCGGCGTTACGCCCTGGCTCTCCAGCCAGTTCTTTACCGCCTGCGCCCTTTTCCTGCTCAATTTTTTATTATATACCTTATCGCCCAGGCTGTCAGTATAGCCGCTGATTGCTATCTTCCGGCCCGGGTTCCCCTTCAGCCATTCCGCCCACGGCTCCAGGTCCGCCTGCGCCCGTGCGGTCAGCGCCGACTGATTGAACTGGAAATAAATGGTCTTCTTCTTCCCGACCTCGTCCTCAATCGGCGGCGCCATCACCACCGGCCCGGTCGTGGCCACCTTGATCGGCTCGCAGAATTTCTTCTCGTTCATCGCCTTGGCCAGGCCGCCCGGACGGTTGGAGGTGAAATAGAGGATGTTGTCCGAACTGTCGAAAAAGCTGTTGCTCTCGCTGAACTCGCTGGTGACCGGCGCGCCCAAGTTCTTGGGCTCGGACCAGCTGCCGTTCTGGTTGTAGCTTGAAACATAAAGGTCGCACATGCCCTTGCCCTCCGGCCGGTTGCACCGCGTCATATACATGTAAATGTTGTCCCGGTCATACGCGATCGAGTCCGCGCCTTCATTGAACTTGCTGTTCAGCGGACCCGGCAACGCCTTCGGCTCCGTCCAGATGCCGCCCGCAAAGTGGCCCACCCAGAGGTCCTGCCCGCCCTGGCCGGGACGCTCCGAAGTAAAATAAAGGACCTTGCCGTCCGGACTGGGGACCGGCGCCACATCCGTATGCCCGCTGTTGATCTTCCCGGGCGCCTTCATCACATTCATGGAGAACCCCTGGCTTAAAAGGAAAAAAACCCTCCATAGAGGCAAGAGCCTCTTCATTTCTTTTCTACCTCCTTGGACTCCTATCCCGTTGCTTCCCAGATTAAACCACTTTTTTCAAAACCTGTCAAATAAAATCCGCACATCCCCCAAACCGAGTGCGATTCGCCCCCGGAACCGACCCTCCACCCAGTCCCTTGCCCCCTTCAGGGGTCAGAGCTGAATGGCGCTAAGTTAAACCGGTTGTCGTTTCCCCCGATGGGACAATTCTTGGAACTGATGGCGGGGTTTCGTCAAGAGGGCCTGTTGCCCAAAAGCCGGGGCAGCTATTCCCTCCCCCTCGAGGGAGGGGATAATTGGTTTGGGCAACCGGCCCTTGACATTTGACATTCTCGCAACAATTTGCATGGGAAGGGAAAAAGTTTTCGCGCACCGCGATCCGCTCCCCGCGCGCTCCCATCCACTTCCGCGTCCAGGCCTATCCCGCCCAATACTTCTACTCAAAGGCTACTTTCAACATCGTACTGATCCCGGCGTAGTTGAACGCAGACCCTCTTTCGTCCCGCTTTAAGGCGAGACTACAGAGGGCGAGCAAGAGTGGCTGCAGCACGAAGTTGAACGGCCTCTCTTCATATTGAACTTTTGACTTTGTCCCGGGCTTTTGGTAGATTTGACCAGATCAAAGGAGATCAAAAGTGCCAAACAAGGTTCTGGTGACCGGGGCGGACGGATTATTGGGGAGCAACCTGGTGCGCGAATTGATCGGGCAGGGGTTGGCGGTGCGGGTTTTGATCCATCCGGCCAGCAAATCGCCGACCTTGAGCGGACTGGCGATCGAGAAAATCACGGGCGACCTCCTGGCCGAAAATGACACGCTTCAGCAGGCGGCAAGCGGATGCGCCGCGATCTTCCATTGCGCCGCGATCACCAGTATGTGGGCCAAACCCGAGCTGGTCTTCTCGGTCAACCTCGAGGGCACGCGCAAGGTGCTGGAAGTTTGCCTGGCCCAAAAAATCAGGAAACTGATCTTTGTCGGCTCCGCCAGTTCCTTCTCATTCGGCGCCCGGGAAAATCCCGGAGACGAAGGCGGTGCCTTTCCCGCGGCTTACAACGGCATGCCTTACATGGAGTCCAAGTTTCAGGCCATGAACCTGGTCAAAAAATATGTCGCGGAAAAGGGCCTGGACGCGGTGATCGTGACGCCGACTTTCATGCTCGGCCGCTACGATCCTGGCCCCAGTTCCGGGGAATTGATCCGGCAATTCATCAAACGCAAGATGGGGAGCGTCTCTCCGGGCGGGAGAAATTTCGTTCATGTCCGGGATGTAGCGTCGGCCATGGTTGCCGCGCTCAGCCGGGGCCGGAAAGGCGAGAGCTATATCCTGGCCGGGGAGAACCTGACCTATTTGGAATTTTTCGGCAAGGTCGCCAAAATCGCCGGCGTTCCCGCGCCGCGGCGCGAGCTTCCCTCCGCGGTGGTGGTCCTGGCCGGACTGGCCGGGTCGGCTTACGGGAAATTGTCCGGCAAGCCGGCGCAGTTGAACCTCAAGATGGCGCAGATGGCCTGCCTGGGAACTTATTACAGCCCGGCCAAGGCGCGGAAAGAATTGGGCATGCCGGCAACGCCGATTGAAAAGGCGATCGAGGAATCCCTTTCGAGCCTGAAGGAATATGGGCATATTTAGCGAATCTGCTAGGCAATTTATTTATTCATGGATATAATAGAGTCTGACATGGGGATCAAGGATTTATTGCAGGAGAAGCGGGAGGAGATCCTGCGCATAGCCGAGCGCCATGGCGCTCATAATGTGCGGGTATTCGGGTCCGTGGTCCGGGGAGAAGCGGGGCCGGAGAGCGATGTGGATTTTCTGGTGGATATGGAGCCGGAGCGGAGCCTTTTCGACCGAGGCGAACTGCTGATGGATTTGGAGGAACTCCTGGGCCGAAAGGTGGATGTGGTTACGGAAGCGAGCATCTATTGGCTCCTTAGACGCCGCATCCTGGGCGAGGCCAGGCCTTTATGAAAGACCCTCGGGTTTATCTGGCGCAAATTCTGGAGCGGATCGAAAGGATTTTGAACTACACCGCCAAGGGCAAAGAAACTTTTCTCGGGGATCCGGTGATCCAGGATGCGGTTATCCGAAATCTGGAAGTGATGGGAGAGGCGTCCGGAAGGATCAGCGAAGAATATCGGGCATCCCATCCGGAAATTCCCTGGCGGGGAATGACCGCGCTGCGCAATGTCTTGATCCATGATTATGAAGAGGTTGATCTTAATCAGGTTTGGCAGGTGGTTGAGAAAGAACTGCTTCCCTTGAAGAAAGCAATCAAATCCGTGCTCCCGTCTTTGGATCAATTGGAATTGGAGCTTACGAAAGGGGAAAAGGAAAAATAGTTTTTGAGGCCGGAATTCCCGGGAACTGCGCCTATTCACTTCCGGCGATTTCATTAAAATGAGAAAGGATTATTTCAAGGACCAGGTTGCACTAATCAGCGGCGCGAGCCGGGGGGTTGGGTTTGCGCTGGCGCGGAAGCTGGTCGAGGCCGGGGCCAAGGTCGTGATCACGGCCCGGACCGAGAAGCGGCTGCTCGATTCCGAGGCCAAACTCAAGGCCCTGGGCGGTTCGGTGGTCTCGGTGGTGGGGGATGTGTCGAACTGGGACGATGCGCAGAAAATGGTCCAGGCCGCGGTTGATAATTTCGGCCGGCTGGACATCCTGGTCAACAACGCCGGCATATCCATGCGCGGAAATTTCGCCGACCTTTCCATCGAGGTGATCCGGCAGGTGGCCGAGACCAACCTGATGGGAAGCATCTATCTCTCGCGCGCGGCCATCCCGTTCCTCAAAAGCTCGAAAGGCCACCTGGTGTTCATCTCCAGCATCGTCGGCCTGTTCGGCGTGCCCGGCTCGTCCATCTATTGCGCGAGCAAGGGCGCCCTGAAGGGACTCTGTGAATCACTTAGGCTGGAGTTGCACCCTCTGGGTGTTCATGTCGGCATTGTCTATCTCGGCTTTACCGAGCATGACCCGGAAAAGAGAATCCTGCGCCCGGACGGGACCGGCTCGCCGCCGGACCGGCCCGCGCACCATTCCCAGGCTTATGCCGCGGACCTGATCATCCGCCTGATCGAAAAACGGAAAGCCAAAGTGGTCATGACCCCGATCGGAAAAATCGGCGCGGTGGTCTCCCGGCTATTTCCCGGTTTCGTCGAGCGCGCGGTCCTGTTCGCCCAGTCCCGCAACCTCGGCATCTACCAGCGGTTTTCCTGAGGCAACATGGACCAGGGACTGGCCATCGGACTGATCCTCGGGATTTCCGGCTCAATCATGATGAATGTGGGCAAGGGAATCCAGAAGCAGAAAATCTCGGTGCTCAAGAAAGGCCGGCAAATGTTCCGGCCCCCGGACCGCCGCGATTTCATCATCTGGCTGATCGGGATCCTGATCACCACGGCCGCCGCGCCCATTTATTCCGCGGCCCTTAAATTCACCGACAAGTCGTCCATCATCACCAGCCTGAGCGGGATCGGCCTGGTCGCGCTGTTGCTTTACGCCGGCCTGGTCCTCAAAGAAGCCATCGGTTTCCGCGAGGTGTTCAGCTCCGCCTTGATCATCCTCGGCACCGGCATCATCGGTTATTTCAATCAGCCGCTCACCCGAGCACAGAAATATGACCTCACCGGTTTCATCTATGTGGTCGCGGCGCTGGCCATAGTCTTCGCAGCCTTGGCTGTCCTCTCCACCCGCTTCCACAAAATCTGGGGCTTCGGCTTCGGCCTGATCGCCGGGAGTTGCATCGGTCTGGCCATGATCCTGGGCGACATGGCCCTGGTCAAATCGGCCGGAAGCTTTCTGGGCCAGCTCACGAATATCTATGCCTATCTCGCCCTGACCAGCGCCACCTGCGCCCTGGTCCTCACCCAGGTGGCTTTTTTCAAGGGCAAGGCCGTGCTCGTCGTCCCCACCATCAACTCCTTCATCATCCTCACCCCGCTCCTGGTCGAATATTTCACCTTCCGCACCATCCTCCTCCCGGTCCAATATCTCGGCGTCGCCATCATCGTCTCCGGCGTCATCCTCCTCACTACCAGCCCCAAGCTGGCAGCCACTTCGTAACGGCGAATGGCATTCGCCGCAAAGCGGGAGCCTAAAGTCTCCCGCACAGTGATGATTTTGAATGACAGCTTTTAATCAGAGCAGTTCATAGATTTCGTCTTTGATGAGGAGGCAGGGCCAGTCGGAGGAAGCGCTAACCAACTTGGCTTTAACGGGATTGAAGCGGACATAGTTGAAATATCCGGCCAGGTCTTCGGCGGAACGGATCATGCGGTCATGGAAGCCCGGATACCAGATCGAGCCCGAGGTCTGGTGGAGTTGGTTCATTTGGTATGCGGTGCGGCCTTTGAACAACTTGAGGGTCTGGCTCAGACTCTCCTTCGCACCCAGCCGGATGCTCATATGCAAATGATCGGGCATCAAAACCAGGGCGAGGCAATCAAGCAGGTGTTACGATTTCATATGCGCCAGCTCCGCGGAAACGATGGCAAAGAATTCGGGACGATCAATTCGCGACGCCGTTTCGGCCTTGGCGGTGCTGATGAAATAGAGAAACCCCGGAAAGGACAGCCGGTGCCGGCTCAATCTCTGCGACCCCTTGACCTCCTCCTCGCTCATGAGCACGATTTTCTCATTTATTTTTATAAAATCAAAGCATCGTTCAACACTGTGCGGACGACTTTAGTCGCTTCCCCCCGGCCGCCTTGATTCCCAGTGCTCGGGCCCGGGCAAGTTCGGCCGGCTTTTTCGCAACCTCTCCCTTGGGCCCGGCCTGGACCGCAATTTCGCCGGCCCATTCCATTTGCAAAAAACCGATGGCCTGCTTGAGCATGCCCCGCAAATAGGGCGTGGCCACCTTGGGCTCGTCCGCGCAGGTAGTGAGCAAGACCATTTTCTTGCCCTTGAGCAGCTTGGGCTGCTCGCCGTAGCACAGGCAATACCAGCGGTCAATCGCGGTCTTGAGCTGGGCCGTGGGGCCCCACCAATAAACCGGCGTGGCCAGCACCCAAAAGTCAGCAGCAAGCAGCCGTTCATACACCCCGGTCATGTCGTCCCTTTGCCGGCACCGGCCGGTCTTGTGGCAGGCCAGGCAGGCCTGGCACCCGTGAATGCGCAGGTCATTCAGCCAGACCTTTTCCACCTCCGCCCCTTTTGACTTCGCCCCCGCGAAAAAGGCCTCCACCAGCAGGTCCGTGTTGCCCCGCTTGCGGGGACTGCCCATCAGCGCAACCATCTTCATTTCCTCATCCTCCCAAACTCGTGAACTCGGTTTCGATCATCCCTATGATACCGACTTCCCGCAAAACATCATCCCCCCGCAATTTTCCATTTGAGCAATATGAATGGAGGCAGCAGGGCGATGACACCATTCCGATCAGCTTATCTTTGCTCGGATGGTCTTTGGGGCCGAAGGAAATTCCAGACTAGGGTCACGGCAATCTTGAAATGTCGCAATAAAAGGTGTGCACTTCTTCCAGAAGAAAAGGAGAAGCGCTATGCCGATGATCAGGTACAAAGTGACATTGAATTGTGTCAACATGACTGAGACACTGACCCTATGTTAAATTATTGTAGATGGGCGGAGAAAGGAAGAAGAAGAAGATGGATCAGGGTTGAAGATGCCCTGGCCCAAGGCCTTGCGCGCCTCCGCCCGCGAAAGAAACATGATCAAGAGCCCCAGCCCCACGATCCCGATGGCGTAATCGCCGAGCTGGAAGGAAATCAATTGCACGGTGAGCGTGCTGCCGATGTCCGCGCCAGGATCACCCCCAGGGTCTGCGCCACCTGCATCAAGCCGGTGTCCACAAAACTCACCAGCAAAACCGTGGTCGCCGCGCTGCTCTGGAGCAGGAAGGTGATGCCGACCCCGGTGAGGAAACCCAAAACCCGGTTCCGGGTCAGGCTCGAGAGCGCACTCTTGATCTCGCGGCCCGCGGCCTTTTCCAGGCCCTTCCCCGCGATCCGCACCCCGTAGAGCAGCAGCAGCGTCCCGCCCAGAAATACGATCAATAACTGATTCGTCATTAACCTTACATTTTATCAAGTTTCAGCGTTTATGCGAATTCCTGCCGGTGCGAGCGTTCGTGCGGAAGTATATTCTTGTTGGTGCGGCGGGACATTCCTGTCCCGCGACCGCTAAAATGGATAAGGATCTGCACACAATCAAAAGATTTCAATCGTTTGCATTTTTCGCGCTCTGCATACTCCTTCCCCGTAAAAACCGTCTTTTGTTGATTCAAAGGGCCGCATACTTTTTTTGCAGGACCAGTCCTGCCAGGGACTTTGTCCCTGGACCCCCTTTTTCCACATCGTGCACGATGCAAACCCCGGGGTCAAGGGCTATGCCCTTGTGCCTGGACCAATGATGATTCGGTCGTCCAAGAGTCTGAAAGGCTAACAGCCTTCCGAGTCCTATGTCGTCCAGTCGCGCTGAAATTTACCCACGAAAGCCTCGGAAATTCATCCACCGATTAACACAGATTAACACAGAGAAGAAAGATTCATTCGGTGTTAGGCGCCCACCGAAGGTGGCGCCAAACCGAGGTCAAGGGCTACGCCCTTGCCGTGGGACGCAATTGAGAAAGAACCGCTTGCATTGCCGGGGGCATCAGGTTTGTTGTCAGATGCTGGGCCCATCCGGAGTCGTTGTCCGCCAGACGCAAGAACAGCAGGGCAGATGGCAAGACGCAAATGGCGGTTAGTTACAACCGCCACATCCCCCATGCCCGAACTCGCGGCAAGGTCGCTCAGTCGCAATGAAAGAGCGAACATTGAAGAAAAAGAACCGGTTCGGTTTCTAAGTTTATGGTTTCTGGTTTATGGTTTGAATTCCAACCAGAAACGAGAAACAAGAAACCAGGAACCCTCGCGTTGAAAACGCGAGCTCCCCCTATATATAGGAAAATTGTTACATAGGTTTTTCAGGGCAAAATCGGCTGTAACTCATTGATTTTCCTTTCAACTTTCAACCTTTCACCCCTTCACCTCCGATACACATTTGTCAACCTAGACCAAACAAAAAATGAAAAAATAATTTTTCCGCTTATAATTCAGTGAATTGCAAGACTATGCAAAATTTGCACTTTTGTTTGGTTTAAGTTAACAGCGAAGAGCGAAAAGCGATAGAAATCGCGACTAAAGTCGCTCGCACGAAGTTGTCTTTTTACAGCTTTTTTTGACATCCCTTAGAAATATCTGCTCTTATCAAATCAAAATCGTGCGAGCGACTTTAGTCGCGACTGCTCGAACCTCATGCTCGCGCTTCACATTTGACAAAGTTTTCAAATGCCGGCATAATCTTGACCAGCAGTTAATTTAAAAAGCTGTTAATTTAATGCCGCCTGAATTGGGGAGGACCGGGAAACGATGGGAAGAGGAGAGGGATGATTTTTGTGCGTGCTCTAAGCGCAAAAAGTGCGAGAAATGTCTTGCTTGTCCTCCGTAGCCTTCTACTATCCGGAGCTCTAGCGAAGGATGATGGCGAAAGAGGATGTCTGGGGCTGACCCGAATGGCACGTAGTGCTGTGAGGGTACAGTAAATGGAAAGAATTGACTGGGCCTTTTGCCAAAGATATTCTGAAGATTTATTGTCTGAAGCAATCCATCTTCTTCTTAGATCGCCGGAAATAAATTGGCAAGATATTCATACCGAAAAGTCAGGCAACTATATAATTTCAGAAACAGGAATATCCTATTATATAGGAGAAGCGGATAATCTTTCGAATAGGCTCAAACAACAATTTAACCCAAAAATATCATCTTTTTATAAAAATTATATGCAAGCCTATAGGCAAGGCACCCACGCTAAACTTCTTAAAATTGATGATTTTAAGGCTCAGGTCATAGAGACAGATATTGGTAGAAAAGAAGTTGAGGAATTTGGGATTGTGAATATACCAACGCGATTCAATAAATTTCAGATTGGCAAAAGAGAAAAATCCACCATTAAGGATCATGGAGGCATTTGGGTCAAGGCTCAAAAAGATGCGCATGACATTTTATCCCAAGGCGAAATGATTATTTGGGACCAAAAGCAACAATGCTGGCCTGATGCACATGTTCCATCATCTGCCGGTCTCTATTTAGTAATAAATGGCAAAGGTTCTTTAATCTATATCGGTGAAAGCTCGGATATAAGTGAAAGATATGCTACACATAGCACGAGAACTTATTTTTCAGCTCTTAGAAGACATATCGGGACAGAAATATTGGAATTTAAATTACTAACAATAAAATTGAAAAAACGTTATTTTTCAAGCCTAGAGGATTCTTTGGTCACAGAATATTTGAGTAGTTGCAAAATTATCGCGCATTGTATTACATTTGGAAGATTTGAAATTGAGAAATATCTTATCAAAAAGCATAAGCCCTTATTAAACAGGAAAGATAAAATATGAATTTAAACATAATGGCACGCGTCACCACCTCGCGCTGAATCAGATTGTAAATTTCATGTTTCAGAGCAAACCGAAATTCTCCGCGTTCTCTGCGACTCTGCGGTGAAAAATCCGCCTCTTAAGCGTTAATTCGTCTTTTTCTTGCTCAAATCCCGGCTGAGGGACCCGGCAAAGACTTGCTTCATGGCGCGTTCGGAATACCAGCGGTAGCGGGCGAGTTCCTTCTCCGAAGTCTTGGCGGAGCCTAGGGGGATTTGGTGAAGATGGCCATGGGCACCGGCCACCAGGCGGTATTGTCCCCGATTTCACCGTAAACATTTTTTCCCCAGCAGGCGAGCGCGGCGCTGGTCCTGGCGCAGGCAAAGGATGCCCCGGCGGCGAGTTCCTGCCAGGAGGCGCCGCCGACCTGAGTGGGGCTGGTGAGGAACTGGCTGGAAGCCGGCTGACCGGCCTGTCCATTAGTATTGCTTCCCCAGCAATAGATCGTACCGGTGGTCTTGAGGGCGCAGGTGAAGTTCATGCCGGCCGCGACCGACGCCCAGTTATTATCGGTCCCGACCTGGACCGGCGCGTCGGCATTGACCTGGTTTCCGGTTCCCAACTCGCCATAGGAGTTGAGTCCCCAGCACCAGAGCGTGCCGTCGGTCTTCTTGGCGCAGGCATGATAGTTGCCCAGGCTCACCTGCCCCCAGGTGGTCAGCGCGCCCACCTGGGTGGGAGCTTTGCGGAGGCCGGTGGCGCCGATTCCGAGCCGGCCAAAGGTATTGGACCCCCAACAATAAAGCGCGCCGCCCCGGATCCCGCAGGTGAAATAATAACCGCCCGAGACCGTGGTCCAGTTGGTGGCCAGGCTGGATTCCTGTTTGGGAACATTCCGGTTGGCGCTGGTCCCGTCCCCCAATTCGCCGTAAGAGTTGTATCCCCAGCACCAGAGCGTGTGATTGCCCCTCACCCCGCAGGCTTGATAGTCGCCGGCGTCAAAGGCGGTATAAGTGGTGTCCCCGCTCAACGCGACCGGGGTGGCGGAAGAGGTATTGGAGCCGTTTCCAAGCTGGCCATAAGAATTGGCGCCGGCGCAATAAAGTTTGTTGTCGGTCTTTTTATAACAAATGAATCCGCTGCCGCCCGAGGCCTGGACCCAATTGGTGGCCGAGCCGAGCTGGGTCAGGGCCTTGAGATTGGAGTCACTGGCATTGCCGAAGTTCCCCCAACCGTTCTGGCCCGAGCAATAAAGCTTGCCGGCGGTAACCGCGCAGACGCCGGTATTAAAGGTCCCGATGCTGGTGAAGGCTTGGGCCAAAACCGTGGCGGGGCTTCGCTTCTGTCCGGGCTGGGCGCCTCCCATCTGCCCGTAATTATTGTTGCCCCAGCAGTACATGGATTTGTCGGTTTTGATGGCGCACCCGCCCTGGTCGCCCATCGAGATTTTGGACCAGTTGCGGTCGGCTCCCACCTGGACCGGGGAGTCCCGTTCATCCAGGTCCCCCAGAGCGAGTTGCCCGGTTTCATTGCTGCCCCAGCAATACAGGGCCCCCGAAGCCTTGGTTGCGCATACGCTAACCATGCCCGAGTCAACCGCGCGCCAGTTCGAATCGGGCCCCACCTTACGGGGCAGATTCTGTTCCGGGCCGGAGTAGCCCAGTTCGCCCGCGAAGTTGGAGCCCCAGCACCAGAGCGTGCCGTCTTTTTTCCGGCCGCAGGTAAAATAGCCGGCGGCGGCAATCGAATTCCAGTTTTTACCCGCCAATTTGACCGGCGCTTTTTGATCCGCGGTGTTGCCGATGCCCAGTTGCCCGTAATAATTGCCGCCCCAGCACCAGAGCGTTCCGTCGGTCCTGGTGGCGCAAGTGTGTTCCTGGCCCGTTGCCACGCCCTTCCAGGAGTTGGTTCGGCCCACTTTCATCGGCTTTAAGGCCTCGTCCACGGTGGAACCGAGCCCCAAGCTGCCATATTGATTTTTGCCCCAGCACCAGAGGGACCCGTTGGTTTGGGTCGCGCAGGTACGATATTCGCAGGCGGACAGGGATGACCAGTTGGTTGCCTTCCCCACCCGCTGCGGGCTGGTCACGATGTTGTCAACCAGGCCGGGAATGCCCAGTTGCCCATAGGGGTTGTATCCCCAGCAGAACAGGGCGCCGGTCTTCATGATCGCGCAGGTATGATAAGTTCCGGCCGCAACCGCTATCCAGGTTTTGGAGCCGACCCGGGTGGGGATGGTCGGGTTCTCATACTGGATGCCGGTCCCGATCTGTCCCATTTGGTTGTTGCCCCAGCAATAGAGCTGGTCCTTGGAACTGATCGCGCAGACATGTTCATAACCCATCGAGACTTTGGACCAGTAATAAATCGGCGGCATGTCCCGGGAGACCAGGCCCTGGGTTCCCCCTTCGTCGCCCCTCGAGCTGGGAGCGGAAAAATCATCCTCAAGTCCTCCGCAGGAAAACAGGAACAGGGCCAGACCAATGCTTGCCGCCCAAACCATGGTTTTGAAACTGCTCATGAACCACCTCCTGATTTATTATCTACGGGCTGATTTTCCCGGGCAGATGGCCATAATCTTCAAAGGAGCCGAACGCGCCCGGATGCTGATGCCCGAGCCGGATGGCCTCATCCGCAAATTCCTAAAATTAGTTTAGCATGGCCGACACAAAAATCAATTTTTCGAGTCCCCTTGTGCACGGTCGAAATGAAGCGGGGCCTGGTATAGGAGAATTATCCACCGCTGACACCGAAGGGGATTACAGATTATTCTCCTTCGCACAAGGCTACGGAGAACTTCGCAAATTACAGATTACAGAACGAACCGAAATTCTCCGTGCCCTCGGTGTCCTCCGCGGATTAATTTCCTTGATGTCTTTTGTGTCTTGGTGGTTCCAATTGATTTATCGGCATTGATCTGAATTATTAAGCCTCACTTTGTTTCTTTCTCTCCCGATTTCCGGCTCAAGGACCCGGTAAAGACTTGCTTCATGCTGCGCTCGGAAAACCAGCGGTAGCGGCTGAGTTCCGGGTCGGTGAGCGGACGGGCCGCGGTCTGGGTATTGACATAAAGCCGCGCGCGGGTCTTGGGGTTATAAGCCGGCCACTCGGGCAGCCCGCCCGCCGCGGCGGGTCCATTTGGGTTTCCGGTCCGGGCGAAGTTGCCCACATAATCCATCATCATGTATCCGATGGGCGTGCCCTGCTCGAAGGACTTTTTGGTCGCGAGCAGCTTGACCATTTCGGCGGTGGTGTTGAAGGACCCGAACACAAAGGGCACATCCAGGGCGTGGAACGCCCCGAGCTTATGGGGCATGCGGGTCTTGTCCCAGTCGAAGCGGTAGAGATAGACCGGGTTGTCCGCGCTCGCGGCCTCCGCAATCATGAAGGCCGGGGTGTCCATCACCATCTGGTTGGCAAAGGCGAACGCCACATCAATGGGCCGGCGGTAGTCCTTGTAATCATACATGGCCATGAGCTCCGGCGCATTGGGCCCGGTAAGCGCTTTCATGAGCGAGCTGACCGTGCCGCGCGACCACATCCCCATGCCCGGGATGGTGATGGTGTAAATGCGCAGTTCGTCGCGGGTGGTCCCGAAGATCATGGGCACTTTTGCATATTTGCCCTGCCGGATCAGGTCCACCGGATTGCCCGGCAGGAAAGTCCCGTCCACTGTGGGCGCCCAGGCCGTGCCGCCGGAGAACATGTCGTTCCCGGCTTTGAGGTCAAAGTCCTTGGTCTGCTTCGAGCGCAGGCAGCTCAAAACCTCGCCGCCGGCGCAGCCCATTTTTTCCGCATAGGCCTTGCCCTTGTCATAGCCTTCCTCCAGCGAGGTCATCAGCCGGCAGGGGCCGCTCATGCTCATGGCATGATGAAAAAGACCCCGGGCCTCGGGCGAAACCAAAAGCGTGCACACGCTCATGCCGCCCGCGGACTGGCCGAACACCGTGACATTGTTCGGGTCGCCCCCGAAGCCGGCGATATTGTCGCGCACCCACTCGAGCGCGCGCACCTGGTCCATGATCCCGTAATTGCCCGTGCTCCCATTGGCATCCTCCGACTTGAGCTCGGGCAGCGCCATAAACCCAAGCGCCCCCAGCCGGTAGTTGAGCGTGACCACCACCGCCTGCTCGCGCGTGGCCAAATGCGCCCCGTCGTAAATATCGAAACTGCCGGCGCCGCCCACGAACCCGCCCCCGTAAATCCAAACCAGCACCGGGAGCCGCAGGCTCTCTTGGGTTTGCCGCAGGCTGTCCTGACTTTTGGGCCGCCAGACATTCAGGTAAAGGCAATCCTCGCCATACGAGTCCGCCTTGCCCCCGTTCAAAATATCCTCCTCCTGGTAACAGGCCGGGCCGAACGCGAGCGCCTGCTTCACGCCCTCATGCTTATCCGGCGGGACCGGCCGCTTAAGCCGGAGTTCGCCCACCGGCGGTTTCGCAAACGGCAATCCCCGGAAAACGCAGGCCGGATAGCGCGAGTCCAGAAAGCCTTGGTATGCGCCCTCGCTGGTTTGAACCGGGACCGAGCAGAAGTCCTCGGCCCAGGCCGGGCCGGATACGAGCATTGCCAGCAAAACCACAGCCCCAAGCCATAAACCTTTTTTCATCTTATTCCCCCTGCGTATCGTTCAAGTCATTACTACGAACATCAGCGCGCGGATATTGTAAGTCCAACGGGCAAAGGTCACCGGCTCGGCGACCAGACATATTTGCCGGTCTTGCCAAAGGCGTGATCAATATAACCGAACTTGCCGGTTTGCAGGTCTCCGATCAGGACCCACGCCAGACCGTTCGAGAAATCGAAGGCGGCATCGAATGAGGGCGGGATCACCATCCTGCCGGTCTTGTCAATATATCCCCATTTGCCCTTTTCCTCGACCCCGACCAGGCCCTCGGAAAAGATGTTCGCGCCGCCATAAACCGGAGTGATCACCATCTTGCCGGTGCGGTCAAGAAAGCCCCATTTCCAGTCGAGCTCGACCGGGGCGAGTCCCTCGGAGAATTCTTCGGCGCCGTCAAAGCGCGCCGGGATCACCTCTTTGCCGGTCCTGTCAATGAAGCCGTATTTGTCGCCCTGCTTGAAAACGGCGAAGCCGTGGGAAAAGGAGAAGTAATAAGCGAAGGGATCATATTCTTTGGAATATGGGAACCGGGGGCGGATGACCATTTTGCCGGCGCGGTTGAGGTAGCCGTAGTTGTCGCCCTTGACCACCAGGGCCAGACCGTCGGAAAACGGCCGGGCCTCGTCATACTCGGGCTGGATCACAAGCCTGCCCTGCTTGTTGATGAAGCCGTATTTGCCGTCCTTGATGACCGGGGCCAGCCCGCTGCCAAAGGCGCCAAAGAACGGGACCGTGCAGCCGCAGCCCGCTTCGGTCGGGACCGTCTTGCCGGCGCGGTCAATATATGCGAAGGATTGGTCTTGTTCCTTGGTTCGCACCAGGGCCATGCCGTCGGAAAAATCCTCGGCTTCATAATATTGGGCGGGAATGACCAGCCGGCCCGAGGAGTCAACATATCCCCACAAGCCGCCCGACTTGACCATGGCCATGCCCTCGGAAAATTCGAAAGTCCGGTCATACTGCGGGCTGACCACGACCTTGCCGGTCTTGTCAATGTAGCCCCATTTGCGGTCCTGGCTCACCGGGAAGAGCCGGGGGCTCCCATATGCGCCCGCCGGCAGCGGGGGCGCACCCCCCAGTAACAGCGCCAGCGCCAAGCCGATAATCAAGCGTTTGTTCATCATTTTTTCCGGGCCATCCTTCCCGCGCCCGTGCCGCGAGTGACTCTATTTAGCCCGATCGCCGGCTAAAATGCAACTATGGACGGGGCTAGGACTCGAGGCGGAGGCTGGCCTTTTCCCAAGCCAATTCCAGGATGGGGGAAGGGTCTCCCTCCCAGGATTTGCCGATGAATTGGTGGCGGACCTCCTGGACGCCATCGCGGGCGCCGCGGACGCGGAAAGACCTGGCCGCGCAAAAAATCAGGATCAGGCACCGTTTTGTTTTACTATTTACAATTTACCCTTTACAATTGAGCTAACATGATCGAGCAAAGGAAATGGGGAGAAAGCTCAAGCTTCGGGCCGAGACAGTGGCTTCGCCACCAGTTGTTACTGGACCTTCTGGTTCGCCATGTGCCCAAAGGAGACACGCGCGTCCTTGATGCCGGATGCGGAGAGGGGCGGTTGGCGGAACTGATTGCGGAGAAGGGCTTCGAGGTCACGGGCTTTGACGACTCCGAGGCGAGCATTGCCCAGGCCCGGGCCCGGCTGCCCGAGGCGAAATTCTGGGTAGGGACTATGGACCAAATAAAATTGGAGGACTCTAGTGTCGACGCGGTGGTGTCCGGCGAGGTCTTGGAACACTTGGATGATGATAAGGCGGCCGTGCGCGAGATGTTCCGCATCCTTAAACCTGGAGGCACGGCTGTAGTATCAGTCCCGGGGAGCCAAAGGCTCTGGAGTATTGATGATGATTGGAGCGGGCACAAAAGAAGATATGCCCCCGGGGGACTCACGAGTCTGTTCGAGGCCGCCGGTTTCTCGACGGTGGATTGCCGTTACTGGGGATTTCCTGTAATATATACTTACTATAGACTGTATTATATCCAGATGCTTAAGAAGCGCGCGGAGCAGACCGGCCTGGCCGGCCTTCGTCCTTCGTCATTCGTCAACTCCCTCTTCGCCCTGGCCCTGCTCCCCGACCGGCTATCCTATCTCCTCCGGCTCCCCCTCGGCATCGGCCTGGTCGCCGTCTTCCGGAAGCCGCAGGCTTCACCCGGGGTATCAAGATAGACTATATTAAATGTAGTCTGTTTAGGCTTGGGATAAAACCGAAATGCCCGGAGCGGAATCCAATAAGGATGGAGAAAGCATGATTGAATTAAGCCGGGAAGTCCGGGCCAAAATCCTGAAGGCCCAACAGAACGAGATCAACGAGCATTTCATTTACGCCGGCCTGGCCCGCTCGATGGTCCACGACCATAACCGCCAGGTGCTCGAACAAATCTCGCAGGACGAGCTCAGGCATTACGAGTTCTGGAAAAAACACTCCGGCCAAGAGGTCAAGCCTGACCGCTGGGCGGTGTGGAAATACCGCATGATCACGCGGGTTTTCGGCCTCACCTTCGGCCTACGGTTGATGGAAAGAGGCGAGGCTCAGGCCCAGGTCGCCTATCAGGCGCTGTCTGCGACAGTGCCCGAGACCGCGGGGATCATCGCGGACGAGGACGCGCATGAACAGAGCCTGATCGGGATGCTGGACGAGGACAAGCTGAAATATGTGGGCTCGGTGGTGCTGGGCCTGAGCGACGCCCTGGTCGAGTTCACCGGCGCCCTGGCCGGATATACCCTGGCGCTCCAGAACGCCCGCCTGATCGCCTTGGTCGGACTGGTGACCGGGGTCGCGGCCTCGCTTTCCATGGCCGCGTCCGAATACCTCTCGACCAAATCGGAGGAAGCCGACCGCAGCCCCCTCAAATCCTCCGTCTATACCGGCATCGCCTATATCTTCACCGTGGCCTTCCTCATCTGCCCCTACCTCATCTTCGTCAACTTCTACCTCGCCCTCGCCATAACCCTCGTCAACGCCATGCTCGTCATCCTCCTCTTCACCTACTACATCTCCGTGGCCAAAAACCTTCCCTTTGGCAAGCGCTTCCTCGAAATGGCCGCCATCTCCCTATCCGTCGCCGCCCTCTCCTTCGCCATCGGCTACCTCATCCGCAAATTCTTCAAGATTGACATCTAACTCAATCAAATCAATCTTTACCGCAAAGAACACATCTATGAAAGCGGGTTGTCAAGTCCGCCACCAGTTGGTCGCTCTGTCACTATCTCCTCCAGAGAATTTTTCCCTTCCGCTCATTAACCCTAAACCGATAGAATCATGCCCGGAGCCGAAGCTTCTCCTCGCTCGGACCTCGCGCGTAGGCGGAGGGCGGGATTCTTTCGGAGAATTTCCCCGAGCGGAAGGGAAAAATTCTCGCTCCTTTTGGCTTCCGTTTCCCGCCACGCATCTATTCGAGGTCTTTTGCCTCATCTAAATTTTCGGAAAACCGGCGTTGCCATCATACAGAGAAAAGACCTTTTCGGTCATGCGTTCTTCTGAGGTCGCCGGCTCTGCTCTTGGGGTAACGGAAGCTCCGCAACTCCGCGCCGCTTAAACTCAGGCCTCCGCGCTCACCGGTTCCTTGATCCGCCAATAATAAGTCCTGCTCACTTTCCTCCTTCCTTTAATTACATTCAGTTTCTCAACCTGGAAATCCTCCTGGTTCAGCCACATCCGCCACAAAATCCGCGCCAGCCGCTGCGCCACGCAGACCACCGCCTTCTTGAATCCGCCCTTCGCGCACACCCGCGCGAAATACGGATGCAGCGGATGGTTGGGACTGGACGCATGGTGCGCGCACTCCACCAGCAGCGACCGCAACTCGCTGTTCCCGGTCTTGGTGATCGGACCGTGTTTCTCCGATTCGCCGCTGTCCCAGCCCGAGGGGACCAGACCCAGGTAACTGGAGACCTCGCCGCTGCCGGGAAACCGATCCGGCCGGGCGATCACCGCGATGAAAGTCGCCGCGGTGATCTCCCCCACCCCCGGGACCGTCTGCAGCCGCCGCGAGATCGCGGCAAAGGGCGTCAGCACTTTATCCAATTCCCCTTTCAACTCCTCCGCCTGGGACCGCGCCGAACGCCACACCTGGTAATGCAGCGAGACCATTTGCTTCAGTTCCCCCAACTCCGCTTTTGCCAGCAGTCCTTCCCAGGCCT
>CAIUDS010000323.1 GCA_903897985.1 uncultured delta proteobacterium | reverse complement strand
GTCCGGGTTCCACGCGCCGGATTCGCCATGAGGTGGTGCCCAGCAGAAAGACATCGCCGCGGTTGCTTTCCATGGCGAAGTCCTCGTCCACGGTTCCGACCACGTGTTCAAGGTGCGCGACAACATCAGCAAGCTCCACTCGGAACTGGAAGGCCAACTCCGCCTGGACACCATCCCCATGCTCTGGATTGACTGGCTGCTCCTCCAGAACCCCTTTGCCCGATTCGCATCGGGCAAGGCCCCGCTGCCCGAGCAGAAATATCCCGGCCTTGGACTGCTCAACCTGGTGGTGCCCCTGATCGGGGAGTTTGCCGCGGAAACTCGAAAGCAGGCCGTGCTCGACATCCCCGAGCATTTCCACGGCGCCCTCTTCTACTCGAAGTGGATGAAATTTTTCAATCCCGAAATGGAAGGAAAATTGGCCGCGATCCTGCGCGACCTCCAAGGGACCCCGTTGCCGCTTATTAGCTGGGGCATCCGGATGGACGGGCTGTTCAATTTGAGCCGGAAGGGATTCGAAGACTGGAAGCCGGGCGAACAGATCTATCCGCTGGGGGACGAACTCGTCCGCTATTTCAGCTCCAAGGTTTATCTTGAACTAAAGGAAAAGGCCTTTGCCGAAAATAAATACCGGCTCGATTTGGACAAGATCAAGAGCCGGTTGAAATACCTCGATCCGGATGAGAAACAAATCGTGGAAACGGTGGTGCAGACATCTTGCCTGCCAACACATTGATTTGGCAGGCTGGAAGCCCGCGCCACAACTGAAAAAGCCGTTAACTTATTTCCGGGACACTACGCTAAGGGGACTTGACCGATTCGAGCACCACCTCGGCCGCGCCGGTTGCCACGGCTTCGAGGATTTTGGCGGCGACCAGTTCAGGCGGATCGGCTGGGGGCATCGAGCCGGAGGGACGGGCGAACGGAACTTTGGACGGGAAGGAGTTTTTGCGGAAGTCGGTGTCGGTGACTCCGGGCAGGACCAATGAAACCACGATGTTGTCCTTTTCGAGTTCCTTGCGCGCGGCGAGCGAGAGCATATTGAGCGCGGACTTGGTGGAGGCATAGGGTCCGACGCCGGGCAGCGCCATGCGGGTGAGACCGGAGCTGATGTTGACGATGCTGCCGCCGCCCTGTTTTCGCATCAGCGGGATCGTGGCCTGCATGGCGATGAGCGGACCATAAACATTGAGGCTCATCAGGCAGGCATAATCCTCCGGGTCCGCGAACTCAATCGGGGTGTGCATGCCCCGGCCGGCGTTATTGATGAGGACATCCAGCCGGCCGTAATGCGCCGCGGTGTCATTTACCATCTTGCGCGCCTGCTCCGGCTTGGTCATGTCAACGGGTATGACGAAGGAATCCGGCATCGTCGCGGCCATCGCCTTGAGCTTGTCAAGGGACCGGGCCGCGAGCGCGACCTTGGCGCCCTGCCTGGAGAACAGTTCCGCGGTTGCCTTGCCGATGCCATAGGACGCGCCGGTGATCAGAACCACTTTGCCTTTGATTTCCATTTTCCTCTCCTCCCCGAAATTAGGGACAGGCACGATTTCCTATATTTGGATGACCTGCGCTAATTTTGGTGGGCAATAATTAAATGTTTACCGCTGAGCGCTACGGCCCAATGATTTCCAACAACCCCTCGATGATGCGGTCCAGGTCCTCCTTGGGCAGGCGGCCCAGCCTCTTGCCCAGCCGCTCAGTGGAAAGAGTCCGGACCTGGCTGATTTTTACCCATGAGGGCTGGGGGAGGAGATCCTCGGGCAGGGAGTAAGTGAGCGGAAAGCCGGCCCGCTGAAATCGGCTGGTAACGGCCATGGCGATTATGGTGCCGGAGCGCTCGTTGAAAATTTCGTGGCTGAGGACCAGCACCGGTCTCCGGCCGGCCTGCTCCCGGCCGCGCGTTGGTTCCAGCTCGGCCCAAAAGAGGTCCCCGCGCTCTATTCGGGCCATGTTTCACCCGCCAACCGCTCCTCAGCCATGGCCCGTTCCTCTTTTGCGTCCAGTTTCGAGAGTTCCTCCAACAGCCGCGTCCGTTTCCAGCGTTCCGTCTTCTCCCGGACACAAGCCGAGATCGCCTGGCTCCGGTTCGGGTATCGGCCCTGTTTTACCCACCGGTCCACCACCCGCAGCACCTTGTCATCAATCGTGATCGCCACTTTCAAAACCATCCTGCACCCCCAGTATGATAATTTATCATACCAAGCCCAGGTGTCAAGATCGGGCGACGGCAATGAGCGCTAAATCTCTGATCAAAAAGTATAGATTTCAGAAAAATTCTCCGCGCTCTCTGCGCCTCAGCGGCAGGAAAATTATTTGCCGCTTTATTTGATCAGCCCGCGCTCCTTCATGATGGTCAGGGTGGCCTCGATATAGTGGCGCGGTGGAGTGGTCTGGACGGGCCGCGGGGATAGGGCAATTGCTTCGGCCGGGCAGGTGGGGACGCAGAGGCCGCAGCCGATGCACCGGGCCAAATCCACTTCATATTGGTCGCCCTCCTTGATCGCCTCCATCTGGCAACGGTCAAGGCAGAGGCCGCAGGCCGTGCACAGGTCCGGAGCGACCTTGGCCTGGAACGCGGAATCAATGGCGTCCGCCGGCCGGGGCTGGGCCTTGAGGGACTTGAGGATTCCGCAGCAGCAGGAACAGCAACAGCAGATGTTGGTGAGGGCCTGGGAGTTTCCCGGGCAAAGCACCATGGCGTTTTCCTCGGCCAGGTCCAATATTTTCAGCGCTTCCTCCTTGGTGATCTTCCGGCCCAAACCGTTCTCAATATAATAATCCGCGCCCGGTCCGAAGGTGAGGCAGGTTTCCTGCGGCCGGTTGCATTTCCGGCCCAGCAGTCCCTCTTCCTTCCGGCAGATGCACTGGGCCACCGCGAACCTTTCATTGCTCTCGACCAGCTCGCGCACCCGCTGATAGGGCGCGATCGAGAGACCGGCAGGCACCGCCTCGGAGATCGGGACCACCCGCATCTGCTTGGTCTTGCTCACCGCCCATTTTTTGCGCAGATACGGAAAGTATTCCTCCATCAACTCGGCCAGCTCGCGGTCCAGGCTGTTCAAATGGAATTCATAAACCCCGACCACGAACGGGATGGCATAATAGAGGACCTTGTCGCCAGCGCGCAGCCGGAAGATGGACCCCGAGCGGGCCATGACTTCGAGTTTTTCCGCGGCCTCGGCTTCGGCCATCCCGGCCCGCGCGGCAATGACCGCGGGCGGCTCGGGCAGATGCTTGAGGGCAAGAGTAAGTTTTGCCTGCTCGGGCGTGAACAGCTTCTTCAGGATTTTGAGCTCGACGCCGCTCTCGGTGGCCGGAAACGGCCCCTGCAATTGGTCCAAATGCTCGCGCAGTTTTTGATAGATTTCGTCACTCATGGTCTATCCTTCCTGGAACTACAGAATTCTTGCCGACTTCTTGAGGATAAGTTCACAATTCGACAAAATCAAATCAGCCGGGGATGAATCCGGCCTGAACTTGCCAGGACCGAGCCATTCCCCATCAACTGCCTAGGCGATTGGAAGTTCACCTAGGGTTTCCCGGCGGCCGCGGCATAGACTTGAGTTTACGCGGCAAGGGATGCTGGATCATCGGCGATAATTGGGGAGCCATATACTGCATTTCGATTGTAAAGCCCGAGGCCGGGGCGGGCTCCTGGTCTTGGCGCAGATCTTCCGGAGCCAGGATTATTATTCTGGTTTGGTTGGTATGAAGATCCAGGTCATCGGCCAGTTGGTTTACATCCTTCTCGGTAACGATCACCGGTGATTCGACCGGCGCCGTCGCGGCTTGGTTCGGTTTGGTGCAATACATGACAAATATGGTCACGGCGATCAATGCAATAATCAGCTCCGGTTTTTTCATTTTTCACCTCCCCGGCTTCAGGGGCGGGCCCTCACATAAATTTCAAACCCGGCCCAGATTTCCCGGTTCTCGCCAAGGTAAGCGTCGGCTTCGGCATACTCGCCATAGGGAGTGGGCATAACAACATTGACGCAGGCGCGGCCCCTCTCATCAGTCAGCTTGATCGCCTTCTTATCGTATCCAGATCTGAAAATGATTGGTATATCAGCGGCGGACAGGTCTTTTCCGCGCGAAAGCACCTGGACGCATAACGGATCAGGCGTTTGTCCAGGAAAATACAGTTGATGATAGCCCGAATAGGCCCGAATGCCGTCAGCCGCCATGTTATTTAGTTTCGACAAAG
>CAIUDS010000322.1 GCA_903897985.1 uncultured delta proteobacterium | reverse complement strand
TCTCGGAATATCTGGATAAATTTTCTATTACCGGCCACTTGTTCCCCTGCGACTATAAGCAGGGGCAAACCAACTTCCCTTATGAGACCGCCTTTACCTACGCGCTCAAAGTCGCGGGAATAGACGATGCGAGTTTCCACAGCTTGCGCCATACCGTTACCAGCATGATCCTGATGAACGGCGGCAGTCTGAAGGATGCCCAAGTGATCCTCGGACACCGGGACATCAGAACCACCGCGAACATCTACGCTCACTTATCGCCCGAACATAAAAGCTCGATCATCAAAAAGTTGAATTATTGAAATAGAAAAACTAAGCCGCCGCGGGATCGAGCTTGAGCTTAAGTTGTAAAGCTTGGAAGCTCAAATTAAATCCCGAACCCCTTAAAAAACCCTCGCTATTGCGGTTTCTAGTGGCCTTACAGCCCTTCTGCGCGTGTCCCCTTTGTATGTGTCTACCCTTGTAAAAGGTAGACAACGCATAAAACGGATTTTTCTCTTTTCTCTTGACAAATTAAAGGATATGTGCTAAAGTCCTTTCAACATGGGGATTTCAAAGGTTTTTAGCTTCAAAAACTGGCCGGAAAAAAGCCCCAAAATGGTGCGAGGAGGGGGAATTGAACCCCCATGCCGTTAGGCATGAGATCCTTAGTCTCACGCGTCTGCCATTTCCGCCATCCTCGCGCAATTGTTATGTAAAGCTTACTGGGGTCCGGGCGTTTTCGAGCCGGGCTCGGCTCCACCGGGCGAGGGCGAAACGGGCGCGGAAGGAGCCGGGGCCGAGGGCGCTGGACCGCTCGGGGCCGAAGGCAAAGCTGGGGATGGGAGCTGCTGGGTCGTTCCCGCGGGCGCCAAGCCCTGCTTGCGGATCTGGCTGGCGCGCCAGCTTAAGCCCAGGCTGAGGAGTACAAAAACCACTCCCAGGCCCACGGTGACCTTGACCAGGAAGCTCTGTCGGCCGCTGGCGCCGCCGAAAACCGTTGAACTCGCGCCGCCAAAGGCCGCGCCCAAGTCGGAGCCCTTGCCCTGCTGGAGCAGGATCACCAGGATCAAAAATAGCGCGACGATAATGTGAATCGTATATAATGCTACCGTCATGGCCCCTTATTATAAGTATTTTTTTCTTTTTGTCCAGCGCAAGATCGAAGCGGGCTTGATTGGCCGCCCACCCGGGATCAGGCCGCGGTCTATAGCTCGGAAAGCAGCACGCCAAACCTTGCCCCTTGTTCTTCCAAAGTCTTCCTCACCATCTTCTCGCGCGCTTTGAAATTCCGGAAGTCCCGCGATTCCTTGGGCGACCACAACACTTCGGAAATCGCGAGCAGCCGCGGGAACAGCTTGACCATGATCTTTTCCTCGGGTGCGCGTTCCCCCCACAAGCATCCTTCCCCGCCCATCACAAGTTTTTCCTCCGCAGGGGTCAGGCCGGCAGGGACCGGCTCGAATTGGTAAACCCTGCGCAACTGCCAGGGCCAGTCCGGATAGTCGAGATACCAGGGCTCGACGGTCGAGACCACCACCGGATGCCCGGAAGAGGTCGCGGCCTTGACCGGGCCGATCGAGCGCCAGGCCTGGACCATGGCCCCTTCGGGCGGACAATCCGCGAGCTCGTCCCATACGATCATCCTGCGTCCCAGTTTGAGGAAACTCTGGTTCAAGCGGTCCTGGAAATAACACTGGAGACCGTGGTTGTCTTTTTGCGCAAAAGTTTTCAAGAGTTCCTGGTTGGGACCGAAGTCCTGCCAGTCCTTGGCCATGACCTCGTCGCCGCCGGCATGAATATAGGTTGAGGGAAAAATTCCCGCGATTTCCGTGACGAGTTTATCGAGGAAATCATATACCTGTTCTTTGCCCGGACAGAGGGCGTTGCGGTGGATTCCGATTATTTTGCTTACTTCAACTTTTTCACCCGAGCAGCTCAACTCGGGGTAGGCCGCAAGCAGAGCGGTGTTATGGCCGGGAAGATCTATCTCCGGCTCGATGGTAATGTTGCGCGCCGCGGCATAGGCCACCAGGTCCTTGAGCTGGTCCTGGGTGTAATATGAGCCGGCGCCGCCCACCTCATGAAGTTTGGGAAACACCTTGCTCTCGATCCGCCAGCCCTGGTCGTCCGCCAAATGGAAATGGAGCACATTCATCTTGACCCGGGCCATGGCGTCAAGCGCCTGCTTGACCATGGCCACGCCCAGGAAATGGCGGGCCGGGTCCAGCAATAGGCCCCGATGTTCAAAACGGGGATAATCAATAATCTTGAGACCGGGCGCGCTCCGGGAATCCTCCGAACTTTCCAGGACCTGGAGCAGGGTCATGGCGCCGTTGAAAACACCCTTCCGCGTCGGCGCGGAAATTTTTATCCGGTCCTGCCCGATCTCCAGAACATAGGCCTCGGCGCCCAACTTCTCCAACTCCGGATTCGGCGCGAGTTCGAAAATAACGACATTCTGGGTGCGGCCCTGATCGCCGCCTATGGCGAGCTCCAATTGCGAACTCTGGCGGAAAAAGTTCCGGAAAACCTCCGCGCCGCTTTGCAGTTCCGCCGCAGCCGGCGCGAGCGCGATTGCGGTATCCGAGTTCAACCGGAAGCTTCCCGAGTTCAGGGTCAGTGAGGCCGGCCGCGGGATCAGCCCGAGTGGTTTCTTGCAATCGCAATTGCCCGAGCTCTGAAGCAGGCTCAAAGCCAGTCCCAAAACCAGGAAAATCGTCCCGATCCGTTTTTCGGTCATCATTTACCCCTCCTTCCAGAGATTCTTTTCACACCCTGATTATAATCCTGTAGGCAAAACCGGGCAATAATCCTTGCCCACCCCAGTTTTACCTGTCCGCCGACTTGTCCGCCGAAGCCTCTCGCGGCTCGAGCATACAGTTGGCGAAGGCGGAAGCCTCGCCTTGCGGGACGAAGGCCGGAAGCCTCATCTCGCTCGAGCTTTCAGTTGGCGAAGGCGGATGCGCGAACCTCAGCGCCGCGACTTGATCCCCCTTTGCTTTCCGGCTGCGTCCCCTTCGCTCCCGCCCTTAACCCGCCGAGAAAAAGGAGCAAGTGGGTAAGTAGGACACTAGTATCCTACTTACCTACTTACTCCGATTTTGCTTGAATAACAAGAGTTGCGGCTAGGAGGTTCGGGGTTGGAGAGATGAGGCGCAACTTGTCCGCCGACTTGTCCGCCGAAGCCTCTCGCGGCTCGAGCATACAGTTGGCGAAGGCGGAAGCCTCGCCTTGCGGGACGAAGGCCGGAAGCCTCATCTCGCTCGAGCTTTCAGT
>CAIUDS010000321.1 GCA_903897985.1 uncultured delta proteobacterium | reverse complement strand
CTTATGCGGCCGGAAAATCGGGTAAGGCGCGAACCGGTTCACCGGGTCGGTGATTTTGAACTTGCCCTGCTCCATCTGCTGCATCATGCCGATGGCGGTGAAGGTCTTGGAGACCGACGCGATCTGGAACATGGAATCCTCGGAGATCGGCTTTTGGTCCTTGACATCCGCGTATCCAAAATACCCGGTCCAGGCGAGCCTGTCGCCCTGGACGATCCCGATCGCCAGTCCGGGCGCGTGTCGTTTCTTCATCCCTTCTTTGGCATAGGCTTCCAGCTTTTGGGAAAGCTCGGGGGACAGGCTGAAATTATTCACCTGTTCCGGCGCCGCTTTCACAAGCTCAAGTGGCGCCAACAAAGTCAGAACCAGGAAAAACCGCATCCATTTTATTTTCATTTCTTCTCCTCGTCGGCTTGGACCGGGCAAATTGTTTTGCGACGATCCTCGGGCCGGACAAACTCGTTAAACCCGAAAAGAATGCTCCGGGCTTTGCCCTCCGCGCCCGGCTTGAACACCACAAAATTTTCAGACTCGCTCTCGTTGTTAACGATCCGGAAGAAATAGGGATCGCTTGGATCGACCTGCTCGAGCGGGAGGCCCTTGCCCGGAAAGGCGATGACCAGTCCACCTTTTTTGAGCCGCACCTGCAAAACGCCAAAGGTCCCCATGATGAATCTGAGATCGGTCAGTAAATCCGGCTGGGGCGATACATAATTCCCCGTCAACTTTTTCAGCGATTCCTCCGGACTCGAAACTTTCTTCTCCGCTGGCTGGTAGTGCAAAAGGGTTTTGAGGATGCCGAGGGCGAGGTTGTCCGGCGCTTCGGACATGGCGTTGTTCAGGACCACTACTCCGAGGCGGTCGTCCGGGGCCAGGGTCATGCTCGCGGTGAACCCGGGCATGCCGCCGTTATGCCAGACCAGCCGGTGGCCGAACTGGTTTTCCAGGATGAAAATGATGCCCATGGCCGGCAGCCGCGGATCGGTTTGGTAGTGCGGGGTCTCCATCAAATCCACCGTGTCCTTTTCCAGCAGCCGATAATCTCCCCGCTTGCCGCCTCCCAGCAGCGCATTCATATAGCGGGCCATGTCCGGCACGGTCGAATAAACATTCCCGGCCGCGACCACATCCGTATCGAGGAACGAGACCCGGTCGGGCTTGAAGGTTTTCTTCCCGGCCTGCCAGCTATATCCGGTGGCCAGGTTGGCCTGGGTCTGGTCGGTTTCATAGAACCCGCTCGAGCTCATGTCCAGGGGCTGGAAGATGTGTGCATCCGTGTATTGTTGGAAACTCTGGCCGGTGATTTGTTCGAGGACCATTCCGAGCGAGCCGACACAAAAATTGCAGTAAGACCATTTCGCGCCCGGACAGATCCGCGTGTGGAGCCCGCGCTTAAACAGTTCGGCAAAGCTTTGCCGCGGCTCAAGGTTGGTGTCATGATAAAAATCGCGGAAGAATTTGGGCGCGTCCCAAAAACTTTTCACCTCGCCTCCTCCCGAGGTGTGCGTGAAAATATTGAGCAGGGTCGGCTCGTCGCGGCATTTGCTCTTCTGACGGTAAAGCGGGAAAGGGGTGTATTTGCTCTCGGGATCGGAAAGCTGGAATTTGCCTTGCTCATAAAGCTGCATCATGGCCACTGCGGTGAAGGTCTTGGAAATGGACCCGATCCGGAAAACCGTGGTCTCGCTCACGGGTTTTTTCCCCTGAAGCTCGGCGTATCCGAAGTATCCGGACCAGGCCAGGGTATTGCCCTGCACAATGCCGACCGCGAGGCCCGGCGCGTGGTATTTCTCCATTCCGGCCTTGAGGTAATCCGCTATTCGTTTCGAAAGCGCCTGGTCCAGGGATCGGTTATTCACTGCGGCCGGAATTTCAGTCTCCGCCCGGACCGCGCCAAAAGGAATAGCCAGCACCGAAAGAACCAGCGCCCCGCTCATAAATAATTTATACACCCTCATTTTTATCGGTTTCCCCCTGGGCCGCCATGCCCCGACCTCGCTATTCTACCATAAACCCTCATGCCGGAAACTTGACAAACTTCAACTATTTGGTTATTTTACCAAATAACGACTATGGTAAGGAAAAAGCCAATAACGAGCAGTCGGGGGCTTTTTGAAGACAAGGCCCGGATCATCAAGGCCCTGGCGCATCCGAGCCGGCTGCTCATGATTGACGCGCTCGCCTCGGGCGAGAAGTGCGTGTGCGAGCTTCAGGAGCTGGTGGGATCGGACATCACCACGGTTTCCAAACATCTGGCCGTGATGAAACGGGCCGGGATCGTGGAGGACCGCAAAGACGGACTGTGGGTGCATTACCGGCTCAAGGTGCCGTGCATCCTGAGATTCTTCGATTGCATTGACATCGTTTTGGAGAACGAGCGGGAGGCCGGAAAGCCGTCCGGTCCAGCCCGGCGCGGCGCTTGCTTGGCGGAAAAGCCAAATTGTAGGAAAAGATGAGCCAGGAGGGGAAAAGTATTTGCTGCGCCGGCGCGCCGCCGGTAAAACCGGTTTCCGATGGGAACCGCGGGATGACGTGGTATCTGATGATCGGACTGCCCATGCTGGCCGCCTGGGTGGTGGTTTACCATTTTCTGCCGGCCTTTTCCGCATGGTTCACCCATAGCCTGCTCGGCCTTGAGCCGGGCCGGCATTTGAGCGAGTCGGTGAAATTTTTCGTGCTGGACACGCCCAAGGTGTTCATGCTGCTCATCCTGGTGGTGTTCGGCATGGGCGTGGTGCGGTCGTTTTTCACCGTCGGACAGGCGAGCAAAATTCTGGTCGGCAAGCGGGAATCCGTCGGGAATGTGCTCGCGGCGCTGCTCGGGATCGTTACCCCTTTTTGCTCCTGCTCCGCGGTCCCGCTCTTCATCGGGTTCCTCACCTCGGGAGTCCCTCTCGGCGTCACCTTCTCATTTTTGATTTCCGCGCCGATGGTCAACGAGGTCGCGCTGGTGCTGCTGTTTGGGTTGTTCGGCTGGAAGGTCGCGGGGATTTATCTCGGCACCGGATTGATCATCGCGATTGTCGCCGGCTGGGTGATCGGCCGGATGAAGCTCGAGAAATATGTCGAGCCGTGGGTCTATCAGATCCAGGCCGCGCAGGCTGCGAGCGAGGAGCGGCAGACCTGGCCGGGCCGGGTCCAATTCGGTCTGCAAGCGGTCCGCGAGATCGTGGGCAAGGTCTGGCCGTATCTGATCGGCGGCATCGCCGTCGGGGCGGGCATCCACGGCTATGTCCCGGAAGGCGTGCTCGCCTCCGTCATGGGCAAAGGCGCCTGGTGGGCGGTCCCGCTCGCGGTCCTGATTGGCATCCCCATGTACTCGAACGCCGCCGGGATCATCCCGGTGGTGCAGGCTCTGATCGCCAAAGGCGCCGCGCTCGGCACCGTGCTCGCGTTCATGATGGCGGTGGTCGGGCTCTCGCTGCCGGAAATGATCATCCTGCGCAAGGTGCTCACGCCGCGCCTGATCGCGATCTTCATTGGCGTGGTCGGGTCCGGAATTTTGATCGTGGGGTATCTGTTCAACCTGATCAACCTGCAATGAGGGAAACCGGGATGATCCTGGCCGGAAAGAAAAAATTATCAAGCTGAATATAATGGGAGCAGAAGGAATGAATATAAAAAGGTTGCTGACTCATGTGCTCTTGATTTTTGTAGCGGTAAGCCTGGGCTTTCTGGTTTACCGGGAATCCATATATAAGCATCCGGCAGCCCCGAAATCCGCCGATCCCCCTGCTGCGAACGCGGCAGATGCCAAGGTCGTTGCCTATTATTTTCATGGCACTAATCGCTGTGTCACCTGCCGAACCATTGAAAAATATTCCCGAGAGGCGATTGAGTCGGGGTTCGGGAAGGAGCTGCAAGCGGGGACGCTCAAGTTTATGCCGGTCAATGTGGAAGAACCGGGGAACCGGCATTTCATCCAGGACTATCAACTGGTCACCAAGTCCCTGGTCCTGGTGGAGATGGAACAAGGACAGCCGAAGCAATGGAAGAACCTGGATCAAATCTGGACTTTGGTGCGGGACCAGCCGGCCTTTATCAAATATGTTCAAGAGGAAGTCCGGGGGTTTCTCAAGGGTTAACCATGAACGAGTATGTTTTAGGGATGACTTCCGCGCTCTGGCTGGGGATTCTGACCTCGATCAGCCCCTGTCCGCTCGCGACCAATATCGCGTCCATTTCTTTGATCTCTTACCAGGTCTCGAAAAAAAGCGTGGTGCTGTTATCCGGAATCCTTTACGGCGTGGGCAGGAGCATCACCTATATCGCGATCAGCATGATCATCATGAAACTGGCGCTCAATATCTCCGCGTTGTCCAATTTTCTCCAGACTTATATCAACAAATTTCTGGGCGTCATCTTGATCCTGATCGGAATGTTTTTGTTGGACCTGTTCAAAATGAATCTCCCCAGCTTCACGCCCTCGGAAAAACTTTCCAAGCGCCTGAGCCAGTCCGGCCTGGTCGGAACTTTTTTCCTGGGCGCGCTTTTCGCCCTGGCCTTCTGTCCGGTTTCCGCGGCGCTTTTTTTCGGAAGCCTGATCCCGATTTCGCTCAAGGTGAAATCGGCGGTTGCCCTGCCCTTGATCTATGGCCTGGGCACCGCGCTTCCGGTCCTGGCCTTTGCCGTGGTGATCGCGGTCAGTTCCAAGTATGTGGGCAAATTTTATCAAAACCTGAACCGGGTGGAGTTTTACGCGAAACGGATCACCGGGGGAATTTTTATTGGGGTCGGCATTTATTATGTGTTGGCATATATTTTCGGAATAATTTAAAAAAACCATAGGAGGGAAAAGACGATGAAGATTCAAGTGGTGGGTTCGGGTTGTCCGAGGTGTCAGACCACCGAGCAGAATGTGTTCAATGCCTGCGCCGAACTGGACCTGGCCGCGGACATAACTCATGTGCGGGACCTCCAGGAATTCGCCAAGCTCGGGGTGATGATGACCCCGGCGGTGGTGGTGGACGGGAAAATTATCAGCCAGGGAAAAATTCCCGCGGTGCCGGAATTGAAGAAGATTCTTTCGGAGTTGGCTAAATGAAGAAAAAAGCTCGGCGAGTAAAACCTGAAAAAGGAGAAAGTTTTACCGCCACTCCTGAGCAGTATCATAATTATTTGCTGGAGCGGGACTACATTCAAAAGCAGGCACGGAAGGATTTTGTTCTTCAGCCTATTGGCGTAATCCATTCACCTTTTAAGGAATCAGCCGGGACGCCGATTCAGCCGCGGATGGCGGAAGGCGTTAAAGGAAGCATCACGATTTATAAAAAATTTGGCCCGGGATTAAAAGACCTGAAAGGGTTTGAGCGCATCTGGCTGATTTACTGGTTTCACCGGGCCGGTCCGACCCAGATGATGGTGACTCCTTACCTGGATTCAAAATCGCGAGGTCTTTTTGCCACCCGGGCGCCCTGCCGTCCCAATCCGATTGGAATTTCCTGCGTTCGGCTTTTATCCATCAGGGGCAGGACCATTTATGTCTCAGACCTGGATGCCCTGGATGGAACACCGCTTCTTGATATTAAACCTTATGTTCCCAAATTTGATTCTTATCGCGTGAAAAGATGGGGTTGGTTGGAAAAGCAGGGCAAGACTCAGGCAAAGGCGGATGACCGATTTGAAGCTAAAACCGCAAAAAAAGTAATGGAGGATAAAAATGGCATGGTTAGTAGGTTATCCCCGGGATAAGGTAAACTGGCATCCCGCCATCAATGAGGAAAAATGTGTTAAATGCGGGATGTGTATGAATTGTGGAAGGAAAGTTTATGAATGGATTGAGCAAAAGCCGAAGGTGGTGAGACCGAATGAATGCGTGGTGGGGTGCACCACCTGCGCGAATTTATGCCAGGGCAGCGCCATCACTTTCCCGCGCTTAAAAGAACTCCGCAAGCTCTATGAAGAGCATAAAATCTGGGACGCGGTGAAGAAGGATCTGATGGAGAAGGGAGCTATTCCATCAGGATCAGGATGTTGTGGTGGGGTTTGAACCGGCAAAACGCTGGGAGCATAAAAGATAATGCTGGAGATCAAAAGACAGGCGGTGGCATTGGAGGCGGAGCAGGTTCTGGAGCTGGAGCGGATCATCACGGATCAGGACCGGGAAGCCGCCTATGCGTTTTTGAAAAAGCATGTTTATAATCGGCTGAGCGGCTCGCAGGAAGCGAGACTCAAATGCCATCTGGACGGGGAGTCAAACCCGGCGCAGAATTTCAAGGATAAGAATAAATAGAAATGGCGGAGCCGGACGCAAAAAAAGAGTTAGCGCGGGAGACTGGCGGGAGCATGCTCCGGGACCTGAAGTCGCACCATAACATGTTCTGGGACAGCGTGCGGGATTTTCATCTGGAGCCGCTGTTCAAGCGCGCCTACGCGGACCCGGCGAGAAAAAAGTTGATCCAGCGCTGGCTCGCGAGCTCAGCCGGCAAGAACATCATCATCCGCCAGTTGGATTTTTATTGCGACCCGCTCTTGGTGGAAATTCGTTCGGAGGGCTGGACCAGCCGGGTGTTGGATGGAGGGGCGGAGCCTTTGGCGCAGGTGGAATTGCACGCCATTCATCTGGCGCTGATCTCGTTGTCGGACACCTTGCGCTCGTTCGCCTTCGGCATGGTCCGCGGGCAGTTCAAATTGCCGCTCCTGTTCAAAAACCCGCGCGACCATTATTATGCGATGAGAATATTTCTGGGAGGCGGGAAATGAGCCAGACCATCGAGAAGAAGCGAATTATTTTTATTTGCACTCATAATTCCGCCCGGTCGCAAATGGCCGAGGGCCTGCTGCGGGCCACTTACGGTGATCGCTTCGAGGTCTTGAGCGCCGGGACCCAGCCCACCGCGGTCAACCCCCATGCGGTCCGGGCGATGGCTGAAATCGGCATTGATATTTCACAACACCGGGTCAAGGCGATCGGCGAGTTCCAGGGTCTGAGTTTCGACTTGGTAGTGACGGTCTGCCAAAAGGCCCATGCGGTCTGCCCGTTCATCTCTGGGGGCAAGCGATACCTGCATCAGGAATTCGATGACCCCTCTGCCTTCACGGGTACCGAGGATGAGATCATGTCCGGCTTCCGGCGGGTCCGCGATGAAATCGGCAACTGGATCAAAATTACTTTTGCGAACATTGATCTTTAAAGGAGGAAAATATGATTGAGGCGCCGAAGAAAAAGCTGTCACTGCTGGACCGGTTTTTGACCTTGGAGATTTTTTCGGCCATGGGCATCGGGGTGGCCCTGGGCTATTTCTGGTCCGGGGCGCCCGCGTTCATCGGCCAATTCAGCATGGGGACCACCAACCTGCCCATCGCCATCGGCCTGATCCTGATGATGTATCCGCCGCTGGCCAAGGTTAAATACGAGGAAATGGGCCCGGTGTTTAGGAACTGGAAGGTGCTGGGCTTGAGCCTGATCCAGAATTGGCTGGTCGGGCCGGCGCTCATGTTTTTCCTGGCCATCCTTTTGCTCCGCGACCATCCCGCGTACATGTATGGCGTGATCATGATCGGGCTCGCGCGCTGCATCGCCATGGTCATTGTCTGGAACGAGCTGGCCGAGGGCGACACCGAATACGCGGCCGGCCTGGTCGCGTTCAACTCGGTGTTCCAGATGCTGTTCTTCTCGGTCTATGCTTACATCTTCATCACCGTGCTGCCCGAGTGGTTCGGCATCCCGGGCTCGGTGGTCAAGGTCACCATCGCCCAGATCGCCAAAAGCGTGTTCATCTACCTCGGCATCCCCTTCTTCTCCGGCATGATCACCCGCTTTGTTTTGATCAAACTCAAAGGCAAGGACTGGTACACTCAAAAGTTCATCCCGACCATCAGCCCGATCACTCTGATCGCGCTACTCTTCACCATCATCGTCATGTTCTCGCTCAAGGGCGAATACATCGTCAAGATCCCGCTCGATGTCCTCCGCATCGCCATCCCGCTCCTCATTTACTTCGCCGTCATGTTCCTGCTCAGCTTCTTCATGAGCAAGAAAGCCGGCGCCAACTACCAGCAGTCCGCGACCCTCTCCTTCACCGCGGCCAGCAACAACTTCGAACTCGCCATCGCCGTGGCCGTGTCCGTTTTCGGCATTTCCTCCGGCCAGGCCTTTGCCGCGGTGATCGGACCGCTGATCGAAGTCCCGGTCATGATCAGCCTGGTCAACCTCGCCCTGTATTTCCGGAAAAGATATTTCAGCGTGGCCGCATCATAAAGAGATACGGGATTGGTCTTGGAAGATTTTGGCGAGAGCCAAGAGCGCTTTAGATTTCTCCGGCAGGTCCAGCAGACTTTTCCCTTCCCGGTCGAACCGTGAAATATTTTGATCCGGCGGGATATGGCCTAAGCATGGCAGCTTTGACTGCTTGAGCAGCTTGAGCAACGACCGGTCCGGTTTTTTCACCCGGTTGAAAATCACCCCGGCCGGCTGAGCCTGTACGCTCGTTTTTAGCGCATTGGCAATGGCAAGAGCCGCGGTAATTCCCCGCAAACTGGAATCCGTGACAATCAATGGATGGCTCACCCTTTGGGTGACCTCCCGGCTCACCTGCTCCATCCCGGCCTCCGCGTCTATCACGATCCAATCGAAATTTTCCGCCAGCGCCTCGAGGCTTTCGCGCAACAAAGTGTTGACCGGACAGTAACAACCCTTCTCACGGCTCCGGCCCATGCTCAAAAAACTGAATCCCGGTTCCTCCTTCAAACATTCCATTACCAGATAGTCAACCATCATCGCCATTTGCCGTTTGTCATTTCCATTGCGGGCCTCTCGCGCGCCTTTGATGAGTTCCGCTCTTGCGTCCGCAATCGTTCGAAATCTTTTGAGTCCCAAGGCAAGACTCAATCCCATGGCCGGGTCCGCGTCCACCAGGAGGATTTTCCTCCCTGGTTTCTTCATTAACAGCTTGGCTGTAAGCGCGCTGAGCGCGGTTTTGCCCGCTCCGCCCTTGCCCAGCCAAGCCATTATCCGCGGCCTCTTCTTCATTGGTCCCTTCTAAATTATTACCCCAATGCCGCCGAGATAGCAAAGCCGGGGAGCATGCTTTCTGCCAGAGGCTGCGGACACGCTTGCCTGCGTTCAACTTCGCGGGTGAGACCGCCGCTCGCGCCTGGGCTTGGGCGATTTGAAACCGGCCAAGGCCTGAGCTAAAATCTCGGGCATGAGCTCGAGATTGTTATTGGCGCTGTTGCCGGCGGTCTTGCTCTTGGGGGGCTGCAAGCCGAAGAATCGGGTTTCGGTGATCGTGATCACGCTGGACACGGTCCGGGCGGACCATCTTTCCGTTTATGGCTATCCGCGGCGGACCACGCCCTTTCTGGAGCGGCTTGCCAAGGAAAGCGTGACCTTTAACAACGCTTACACGCCGATCCCGCACACAGTGCCGGCGCACACCTCTTTGTTCACCTCGCGCTATCCCTCGGACCATAAGCTTTTATACAACGACTGGAAGCTGAAGGACTGGAAGCTGCCGCTGTTGACGGATGCGCTCGAGCACCAGGGCTATCAGACCGGGGCGGTGATCGCGAGCCAGGTTTTGAGTTCATCCTGCGGCTTGAGCCACGGGTTTCAGTTTTACCAGGATAAGAATTTCGAGCAGCCCCTGACCGTGGTCAAGAAGAAAAAGAAGATCTCGCACGCCTATGTCCAGCGCCGGGCGGTGGAAGTGTTGAAATGGGCCGAGCGCTGGCTGAACGACCTGGACCGCGAGCGGCCGTTTTTTCTCTGGCTCCATTTTTACGACGCGCACCGGCCTTATGATTTCCCGCCCGAGCTTACGCCGGCGTTTGCGCTGGACGACGAATTCAAGGGTTATCTGGAAAAGAACCATTACCTGATGCCGGAGAGTTATGCGGACGCGAATACCTATGATAACGAGCTGTTATACCTGGACCAGAACCTGGAAAAGTTATTCGGGTATCTGAAGGACCAGGGGCTCCTGGCCAAAAGCTTGATCATCGTTACCGCGGACCACGGCGAGGGCCTGGGCCAGCATAATTTATACAACCACGGCCTTTACCTTTACGAGGAACAGGTAAGGATCCCGCTGCTGATCCGGTTCGCGGACGGGTATAAAGCCGGGACTCGGGTTGACGCCGCGGTCAGCCTGATCGACATTGCGCCCACCATCCTGGATTACCTCCAGCTCAAGGACAAGATGGAGCCGCGCGGGAGCTCGATGCTGGGGCTGATCGCGGGGACGGCTCAGGAGTTGCGGCCGTGCCAGTTTTTCGAGCGGAGATGGTATGAGCCCAAGGAGCGGGTAAAAGGGAGGAAAGCCGGGGCGCGGTGCGGGGATTGGAAGGTGATCTGGGCGGACGAGGAAACGAATGAGCTTTATGATCTTAGCGCGGATCCGTTCGAGTTGAGCAATATCCGGGAGGGGCAGCCGAAAAAATTTCGCGAGTTGGAGGCCGAGGTGAAGGGCTATCTCGAGCTGGTCAAATTTTTCTCGGTGGAGAAACAGGCGGTGCCCAAGAAGGTCCAGAAAGAATTGAAGGCGCTGGGATATACGCAATAAATTATAAATTATGAATGCTGAATTATAAAAGTCCAACTCGCTACGGCTTTTCCCCTGGAAAAAATTTCAGGCTTGCCGCTGGCTCCGGCTAAGTTTATAATCTTTGTGGATG
>CAIUDS010000320.1 GCA_903897985.1 uncultured delta proteobacterium | reverse complement strand
TGTCATCCGTAGCTTTAGCGAAGGATGATGGCGGAGGTGGATGTCTGGGTGTGACCCCTGGGCTGTTCCCCCAACTCCCAATTCATATACTTTAGGCCTGACCCCCTCGCCTTTGATCAAGTTCATGGAGAAGGATTACAGTCATTAACTCCCGCCTGAGCCGCGGCGGTGCAGTTGCCGCAACTGCGGCAGACCCATATTTGATCGCCATTCTGATACCATGCGGCTAAACATTTACTATAATCACATGGGTATGACATACAACTTTTCAACTTGGTACAAATGCCGGATACGGTTGGATCGGTGCACATTACACATTCCCCGGGCAATTCATCAACTACCACTGAAGTTTGATCGCAACTTTGGCTCCCGCACACATCAACCACGCAGACCCCGAAAGAATAAGTTCCCGCCTGCGTGGGCTTGCCCGTCAAATGTCCATTCAAAGGATTCACGGCCATGCCGAACGGAGGCGCGCCCTTGATCGAAGTTTGAACCTGTGATGCCTGGCGAAAACTGTAAGGCTCGCTGCCGCCGGTGGCGCTCGCCACCAGGGTATCGCATTTGAAGCCTTTATAGCAATGCCCCTTATGAGGTATCAAATACGGGCCGACCGCGGTAATGCTGATGTTGAAGGTGGCTTCTGCGGTAGCCGGAGAAGGCGCGGAATTGGTCATCGAAACGGTGAACTGAGACATGCTGCCGCACGGCGCGCCCGGACCCAGCGTCGGAGTTCCGGAGACCTGACAGCACATGCCTGAAGAGAGCGAAAGTCCGGTGGGCAAGGCCCCGGATTTAACCGTGCAATTATAGGGCATCGTCAAATAGTTGCTTCCACAGATGCTTGCGGAATAGCCCATCATACCGTCCATCCAGGGCGAAGGAAGCGAGGTGGTCGCGATGTAAAAATCGCCTGCCTTGTGAGAGCCGGGCGCGTTGGGACTGGTAAGGATCTTGGGAGCGGGAAGGTTGGTCTTGTTGTTAGCCGAGGCGGCATACTTGTTGATCGCGTTTTGCAAATCCGTGGTTCCGGCGCCCGGGGGCAAATTGGTTGTCCCGCCGCCGATGAGCGGCATCGGAATCGGGGTGGCGCCGGTTATGCCATTGAGAGGCGGCGCCGGAGTCGGAGTGGAGCCGCTCATGCCATCCAGGATGCCATCCTTCAAGTCTTCGGCCAGGGCCTGGCCCAAATCAATAGCGCGGACGCCCAGATCGTTCGCTTCCTGCGTCAGCCCCGCGAGCAGCAATCCATAATTTCTCTGGTCCCAATCCGCGAGGTCAACTTTATCCTGGTCGCAGGGATTGACCGGAACCATACGGTCAAAATTAGCCGGCAGGTTATACTGGAGCGCCACGCGGTCATAACAGGAATTAATGGCGGTCTTGAGCGTGGCGCCCGAGGCGGCTGAATTCAGGGCGCAGGTTGAAGCCAAATGCGTGAACGGGGTCACCACCACCAACTTTTGATTTACGGATATAATCGCGGTCATCAGATCCGTGCTGTTCAAGGTGATCGGGCTTCCGCAAAATTCATCAACATATGACCCACCCCAGGCTTGCACCAGGACCGGGTTGGTCGGCCCGGGAGTGAAGGTGTTGGTAAAATAGCCCTTGGCATTGGTGGTCTTGGCGCCCAGTTTTGCGCCCTTGCCTCCATTGCCTTTCAAAAGATAAAATTTCACGCTCGCGCCCGAGACCGGTCCCTTGACCACATAGCCTTTGAGCTTGAGCGAGCCGGAAGTTGCCTCAGACTTCATCTGCTCAAATCCGCGCTCAATTATTGACTCAGATGGGCTGGAATAATTATCGTTCTTCCCGCATCCGATCCCAAAGCCGAGTATCAGCATTAAGCAGAAAATCCCCCTTCCCGATTTCGCAAATGCTTTTTTCATTTTTCCCCCTCCTTTTCAGGGATTTGTCAGACCTGGTTTCTGGATCCCCAATTTAGCCTCCCATAGGCTCAATTTCTCTCCTCCTTGATACCAATGGTTCCGACCTAAAACTTTCAGGGATTCCCTTGAAAGCCGTTGTGATATCCGCCAAAAGTGTCATAACCAAAGAACGCAGTCACCGGGACAAAATTTGGGGAGCCAATTGGGTAAGACCCAGACCTGAGCCAAGCTTCGCAATCTTCGCGGATCGAGCCTTGATCGCCACCGAATTCCTCCTTTTCCCAGGCCCTCTTTGGGGCTTCACAAATCTACTGCCTTCTAAATTAACTTCTGGTCAAAATTATGCCGGTTTCCAAAGGGGTTGTCAAGTGCAAACTTCTTGGTTGTTCGCAGACATGAGTGTCTGCGCCCCGTTAGAGTTCCAGCACCCTGACGGGCGGCAGACACTCTTGTCGGCCACAACCAAGAAGCATTGGTATTCATCTTACAAAAAATTCGTACTTCTCCGGATCATCCACCAGCCGCGCCCGCACCGGGTTGTTGAGCATATATTCCACGCGCCCCTTAAACTCCTCTTCGCTCCTCATCATGGTGTCATAATACTCGTCCCACCAGAGCTGCCCGGAGGCGCCGACCAACTTATTGATCCTGCGGCTGCTCACGCCCTTGATCAGCTTGATGATTTCGGAAAGGTCAAAATATTTGCCCGGCCCTTTTTTCAGAGGCCGGATCAGCATGTGCACATGGTCGGGCATAACCACGGCCAGATGAAGCTCATAGCGTTTGCCCCGGTCGTGGCGGATCGTATCCATCACAATTTTTTTGCCCACTTCCGGAAGCGGGCCGCGCTTGGAATTGAAGCTGATAAAATACCAGCGCCCCCCGATCTGGACATGGGGCAGCCGCCTCCGCGGGGATTTATAGAAATTGTCCTGCATCGCCGGTCTTACGGTGGCAGACAGGAGTGTCCGCCGCCCGTTTGGCGCCTGCCTGGAGTTTGTTCACGGCGTTGGTTCCGGCTTGGGCGATTCCTCTTCTTCTTTGGAGACCATGACTTCAAGGATGGCTCGGGGGGAGGTGCGCTTGATGAGGAAGGTGAGGTTCTGGAAGCGGAGGAGTTCGCCGGCGCGGGGGATGCGCTGGAACTGGTTTAAGAGGAACCCGCCGAGGGTTTCATAGTCTTCCTTGGGCAGGTCCCATCCGAAGATTTCGTTGATCTGGTCAATTTCCATGCGGGCGTTGAGCATCCAGCGGTTGGGGCCGACCTGGCGGTAGAGGGGCTTATCGAATTCGCGCTGGTCCTCGATCTCGCCCACGATCTCTTCGAGGATGTCCTCGCGGGTGATGATGCCGATGCAGCCGCCATACTCGTCCACCACCATGGCGGCGAGGAACCCTTCCCTTTGCATCCGGGTGAGGAGCTGGTCCACGGGCATGGTCTCGGGCACGAAATTGACGGGCTTGGCCAGTTCGGAGACTTTCTTGGTCCGGTCGCCCTCGGCAAGGAGGTCGGTCATCTGGACCTGGCCGATGATGTCGTCAATGCGGCGGTGGAAGACCGGGTATTGCGCATAGGGGTGGCGGTTGGCCACCACCAAGGCCCGCTCGACGGTCTCGTGCTCCTCGAGGCCGCGGAGGTCCACCAACGGGATCATGACCTCGCCGACCGTGGTCTCGCTGAAGCGGAACACGCGCTTGATCATGCGCTGCTCGTGGGCCTGGAGGCTTTTGCGGCGGCGGTAGCTGGTGAGCAGGTATTTGAACTCGGACCGGGTGAGGAACGGTTCGGCATCCTCCTTTTCGCCGCCCAGGACCAGGGTGGCCCATTGGGCGATTTTAGCGAGGACCCAGACGAGGGGAAAGAAGAGAAAGGAAAAGAATCTCAAGCCGAGCAGGGACTTGGCCGCGAGCCGGTCGGCGTATTCCTGGAAGGCCATTTTGGGGACCATTTCCGCAAGCAGGAGCAACAAGGGGGACATGAGCAAAACGGCGTAGAACTCGCCGATGGCGCCGTATTTTGCGCGCAAATAAAAAGTTACCAGAGTGCTGGAGATTACCACGCAGAGGTTGGTCCCGATCAAATGGGTGCCGATCAGCCATTGGGGCTCGCGATGGAAATGCTCGAGCATTTTGGCGACGCGGCTATCCGGGCCGTAGCGGTTGACGAGCAGGGTCTTGTTGGCGCTGATGATGGCGATCTCGGCGCCGGAGAAGAAGCCTTCGAGCA
>CAIUDS010000319.1 GCA_903897985.1 uncultured delta proteobacterium | reverse complement strand
ATTGCACTTTTGTTTGGCTATTCCAAACAAAAATGGGGGTTGGGGGATGGGGGTTAGGGGTTGGTAAATTTCACGAATTCCGAACCCCGAATTCCGAAATAACCGTGGGTCAAGGGGTAGGCCCCTTGAAGCTCTTGACCGTCATTAGAATTTGAACCACAGAGTCACGAAGGGCACAGAGCAGATTCATAATCAAGATCAGCGAGCGGAACGCTTGAGTGGCGGCTGTGCAACACATAAATTTTTGCGGTGCATTTATGATACACAAGAACCAGGAGCAAAAATGAACCGCGGCGGGGCGGAGCAAATTCTTTTGTCCCGCACTTAACCGATAATGTGCGGAACATTTTGCGTAAAGTAAAAGCCATTTTACTTTACTCAAGCGGGGTTTGCGTAAAGCGGGGGATACGCAATTTTTGTATGAAGAGAAATGGCGGATATTGCACACAAACGGTTTTGTGTGCAATCGCCTGCACCGGGCCGGCGCGCCGGTGAGACGGAAAGCATGAAACTCCCGCAGCCCTTGGAAAAGATTGCCCGAGACCCTTGCTTTTAACCCAGCTCTTGACAGCAGCCCCTGAGAGCTCTCCCCCGCTACCTTAACCTTCTCCACCAGCCGCTGGCACAAACGCCGAAACCGGTGAAAACCCCCAACTTGTCGCTCCAGTCTCCGAAGCTCCGCTTCCGAATGAATCCGGAACCCAACCGCGCGACCGCCCCGCTTGCAACTGAACAGCGGATAGAGGGCGCTTGCTCGCTTCATCTTTCTTGCCGCCTTTATGTTAGATTTATACAACATAATAGCTTGAAAAATAAGAGAAATCAAGTGGAAAAGAAATTAAATAAAAAGGGTTAGACGGTCAGCCCAATACCATGTTGACTCTTTTGAAAAGCAAGCATATAGTGTTTGAAAGAGTTAACAAAGAGGAGCGGTTCTTGACTTTGCCCGGTGGCTTCTTCCGGCCGGACGCAAGTTCAGGAAACGTCCGAACCGAGAGGGGTGTGTTGGCATCAAACGATAGCCGGTCATGCAAGCGCTAAGAGAGATTTGGGCGAGTCCGAAGGGCGCATGGTATCCAGGCCGGGGATGGCGCTAAGAAGGAGGTAACATGAGCGGGGAAAAATCTTTGAATATCCTTTTGGTGGACGATGATGAGATTATTCAGAAGTCCCTGAGTCGTTATCTAATCAAGTCCGGCCATTGCGTTGAAAAGGCGAGTGATGGCTCCAAGGGCCTGGCCATGATTGAACAAAATGATTATGACCTGGCCCTGATTGATATGCAGATGCCCGGGATGGATGGCATGTCGGTGGTGAGCAAAGCCCGGGAAATCCGGCCGGAACTCCCCGCGGTGATTATGACCGGCCACGGCAGCATGGACCTTGCCATCCAGGCTTTGCGCAAGGGCGCCGCGGATTTCCTCACCAAACCCATCAAACTGCCGGAACTCGACGCCGTGATTGAAAAGGCTGCTCGCATCCGCGAGTTGTATCTCAAGGAAAACCGGCTGCGGCAGAACATGGCCCGGATCCAGATCCACGACGACGAGCAGGAAAGGGGCCGGCGGATGATTGCGCGATCCCCAGCCATGAAGCAGGTGGAGGAAAAAATCCAACTGGCGGTCTCGGCCAATTGCGAAACCATCCTGATCACCGGCGAGACCGGAACCGGCAAAGAGGTGGTCGCGCGGGAAATCCATTACCTGGACCAAAAAAACGCCCAAAACCCCTTCATTCCGGTGAGTTGCCCGGCTTTGCCGGAAACCCTGATCGAGAGCGAATTGTTCGGACACACCAAGGGCGCCTTCACCGGCGCGAGCGCGGATAAAGCGGGATTCTTCGAATTGGCCGACGGCGGGACCATTTTTCTGGACGAAATCCCGGACCTCACGGCCGCGGCTCAAGCCAAGTTGCTCCGGGTCCTTGAAACCCGGATGGTCCGCCGAGTCGGCGCCACCAAGGAAATCCCGATCAAGGTCAAGGTGATCGCGGCCACCAACAAACCGCTGCCTGCGCTGATCGAGGCCGGAAAGTTCCGGGAGGACTTGTTTTACCGGCTGAATGTCTTTGCCATCGCCTTGAAGCCGCTGCGGGAGCGCCAGGAGGACATCCTTCCCCTGGCCGAACATTTTTTGAATGCCTTTGTTGCCCGAAGGGGCCTGAGTCCGGCCAAGTTTTCCTCCGAAGCCGGGGAGCTTCTGCTCAAATATTCCTATCCTGGAAACGCCCGGGAACTTCGAAACATTGTCGAGTCTGCCATCATCCTCAGCCAATCCGATCTGATCAAGCCCGAACATGTCATCCTCCCAACTGACGCCAAAGGTTCCAAGCTGAATTCCGCCTCCGGACCGGGCCAGTCCGAAAAAGAACTGATTCTCGCGGCCTTGGAAAAAGCCAAATGGAACCGAAGACTGGCGGCCTCGGAACTCAAAATGCCCTACTCCACCCTGCGCTTCAAGCTCCAAAAATACGAAATTAAATAGCCAACCATTAGCGCTATTTGTTGCTAACATTTGCTAACATTTACTAACGAGCCCAAAATCACGAACCCGATCCGTCTGTCCGGTCTTCCCTGTAACCATCTGATTTAAAAGCGATTTTATCAAAAAAACCGTGTTTGGCACGGGTTGTGCTTATATGTATTCGGATGAGCAAGAAAATGAAACTGAAAAAACAAATTTCAAAAAAGGAACTGGCGGAAAAAGGAAACGGGAGCATGGCGAAAAAGATCATGGTTGCGGAAAGCTTCCCGCGCTCGCAAGAATTTAAAGGAGAATTAAAATGTTAAAATCAAAGAGTCTTTTGGTGTCGTTGATGGCGTTGGTAATGGTGATCTTTGCGGCCGGATGCAGCGACGGCTCGGCCCCTGACACCACCCAACCCTCCGTGGTTTCCACCATCCCCGCCGCCGGCGAGGGAGGGGTTGCGTTGAACCAGATCCTCAGCGTGGTCTTCAGCGAGAATATTGTCCAGGGAACCCTCTCCGGCAGCGTTATGCGGGGTTCCACCGTGACCGTGGTCGAGGGGCTTACTTACTTTGACGGCAATGTCGGGTCTTTCCAGCCGCGGTCCGAGCTCCTGCCCAATACCGTTTATACCATTACCGTCTCGAGCGATTGCAAGAACCTGAACGGGCACACCCTCGGGGCGGACTATATCTGGTCTTTCACCACCGGCGCGGGTCCGGACGCTCCCCTACTCTCCGTGGTTTCCACCATCCCCGCCGCGAGCGAGCAAGGGGTTGCGCTGGACCAGATCCTCAGCGTGGTCTTCAGCGAGAATATAGACCAGGGAACCCTCACCGGCAGCGTCATGCAGGGTTCTACCGTAGTCGAGGGACTTGCTTCGTTTGACGGCAAGGTCATGTCTTTCCAGCCGCGGTCCGTGCTCCTGCCCGATAGCGTTTATACGGTCACCATTAACGGGGGCGTGCT
>CAIUDS010000318.1 GCA_903897985.1 uncultured delta proteobacterium | reverse complement strand
GACCGCCACTTCCGGGAAGCGGTCGCGGTTCTCGTCCAGCCAGAGTTCGCCGGACCGGATCAGGTTCTTGTTGAAGGCGCCGCACATGCCGCGGTCCGAGGTGAACACCACCAACTCGGCCTTTTTGACTTCGCGCTCCTTGAGCAGGGGGTGCTCGCGGTCCTGGACCCGGAGTAAAAGCCGGTTGATGATCTCGTCCAGGGTCTGCGAATAAGGCCGGGAGGATTCCATCTGCTCCTGCGCCCGGCGCAGCTTGGCCGCGGCCACCATATACATGGCCTTGGTGATCTGCTGGATGTTCTTGACGCTCTGGATCTGTCTCCGGATTTTCCGAAGGGTCGCCATTATTCAGCCCTCTCCTGGATAGCCTGGAATTCGGTCTTGAACTCGGTCAGAACATCCTGGACCTTCTTTTCCAGGTCTTCCTCGATCTTCTTCTTGTCCTTGATGGTCTTGAGCACATCCGGATGGCGGTTCTCGACGAACTTGAGCAGCTCGTCCTCATATTTCTTGAGCAGGTCCACCGCGAACTCATCGAGGAACCCGTTGGTGCCGGCGTAAATGATCAGGATCTGCTTTTCCACCGGCATGGGCTTGTATTGGGGCTGTTTGAGGATTTCCATCAGGCGCTCGCCGCGCTTGAGCATCTGGAGGGTGGCCTTGTCCAGGTCGCTTCCGAATTGGGCGAAGGCGGCCATCTCGCGGTATTGGGCGAGGTCGAGCTTGAGGGACCCGGCCACCTGCTTCATGGCCTTGATCTGGGCGTTGCCGCCCACGCGGCTGACTGAGAGCCCGACATTGACCGCGGGCCGGAAGCCGGCGTAGAACAGGTCGCCTTCGAGGAAGATCTGGCCGTCGGTGATGGAGATGACATTGGTCGGGATGTAAGCGGAAATGTCGCCGGCTTGGGTCTCGATGATGGGGAGCGCGGTCAGCGAGCCTCCGCCCATCTTGTCGCTCATCTTGGCGGCGCGCTCGAGCAGGCGGGAGTGCAGGTAGAAGACATCGCCGGGATAGGCCTCGCGTCCGGGCGGCCGGCGGAGCAGGAGCGACATCTGGCGGTAGGCCTGGGCCTGCTTGGAGAGGTCGTCATAGATGACCAGGGCGTGCCGTCCGGAGTCGCGGTAGAACTCGCCCATGGTGCAGCCGCAGTAGGGGGCGAGGAACTGGAGCGGGGCGGCCTCGGAGGCGGTGGCGGAGACCACGGTGGTGTATTTCATGGCGCCGAATTCTTCGAGCTTGGCCACCACCCGGGCGACTGTGCTCTGCTTCTGCCCGACCGCGACATAGATGCAGAAGACGCCGGTGTCGCGCTGGTTGATGATGGCATCGAGGGCGATGGCGGTCTTGCCGGTGCCGCGGTCGCCGATGATCAGTTCGCGCTGTCCTCTCCCGATCGGGATCATCGAGTCAATCGCCTTGAGTCCAGTCTGGAGCGGCTCCTTCACCGGCTGGCGGAGCACGATGCCCGGAGCCTTGATCTCCACGCGCCGGAACTCCTTGGTCTCGATCGGGCCTTTGCCGTCCAGCGGCTGGCCCAGCGGGTTCACCACCCGGCCCAGCACCGCGTCTCCCACCGGCACTTCCACGATCCGGTCGGTGCGTTTCACGGTGTCGCCTTCCTTGATCATGTAGTCTTCGCCGAAGATGGCCACGCCCACATTGTCCTCTTCCAGGTTCAGAGTCATCCCGAAGATATTCCCCGGGAACTCGACCAACTCGCCGGCCATAACCTTGTCCAAGCCGTAGATGCGGGCCACGCCGTCTCCAACCGAGATCACCACCCCGGTCTCGGCCATTTCCATCTTCTTGCCGAATTCCTGGATCTGCTTCTTCAGAATCTCGCTTACTTCGTCAATCCGAATCTCTGGCATCGTCTCTCCTTTCGGGGCGCAGACACTCCTGCCTGCGCACAATATTTAAATCTTTTTTAGTTTCTCTTCCATCATCCGCAGCCGCGCCTTGACCGAACCGTCCAGCAACAGGCTCCCGATCTGGACCTTGACGCCCCCGAGCAGACCCGGGTCAACCGCGAATTCGGCCAGGATGCTCTTGCCGGTCCGTTTCGAGAGCGCCGCCACCAGCCGTTGGCGGGAATCGTCGGCCAGGGGCCGGGCGGAGGACACCCGGGCGCGGCTGATGCCGGAGGCCTCGTCGGAAAGCACCAGATAGGCCTCGTAGATTTTTTGGAGGTGGTCGAGCCGGGACTTGTCGTTCAGGAGCAGCAGGAAATTTCCGGTATCCGGGCTCAGGCCGAAGGGCGCGATCAACGATCTCAGGATTTTCTCGCGCGCCTGCTTGCCCAGGCCGGGGCTTAAGAGCTGCGCGAACAGCGCCGGCGCCCCCTCGAAATAACGCGCCAACCGCTCGAGTTCCCGCTTGACCTCCTGGATCCGGTTCCGCTCTTGCGCGAGCAGGAGCAGCGCCCGGGCGTAGCGCCGGGCCGTGCTAGTTTTGACCGCCACTTGCGACCTCCCGCAAATATTCTTCCAGCAACCGTTTCTCGTCCTCGTCGCCAAGTTTGGCCTTGAGGATTTCTTCCGCAAGCTTAAGCGCCCGGCGGATCG
>CAIUDS010000317.1 GCA_903897985.1 uncultured delta proteobacterium | reverse complement strand
TGTTTCCCGCGGGCGGGGGCGAAGGCAAGTCCACCCTGGCCATTTACCTGATCTCGCGGGGCTATCGGTATCTGAGCGATGACATCGTCTTTTTGACCCGGGCCTCGGGCCGGGTTGAAGTGATCGGGTTCAAGAAGCTGAGCCATATCGCGGAAGAGGTTATGAGCCGGTTCCCGGAACTGGCCCGGATCAAGGACGCGCCGAGCCTGGATGGCAAAGGGAAAAGGATCGTGGCGCTGGACCGGGTCTATCCCAACTCGAGGGCCGAGTCGGCGCCGGGGGATTATACGATCATTTTTCCGCAAAGAATTTCCAACGGCTCCAGCCGGCTTAAGCCGGCGCCGGCAATGGAAGGATTCCATCGGCTGTTGACTCAAAGTCCCCTGGTGTTCATAGACCCCGCGCTCGCGCAGGAGCATTTGAAGATGTTGCGGGACCTGCTCGGCGCGTCCCGGGCCTGGGTCCTCGAGAACGGCAAGGATTGGATCAACGAGCCGGCCATCCTGGAAGACCTGCTCGGGCAGGCGGGCAGGGAAGAGGGAAAACCTTGAGCCCGGCGCGGGTGAATTTCGAGTTGACCGGCCGCTGCAATTTGAGTTGCACGCATTGCCTGCGCGACAAGACCTTGCGGGCCGAGCTCAAGCCGGCGTTGTTCAAGAAAGTGCTCAAGGAGCTCAAGGACTACGGCATCAAACGGGTTTCCTTTACCGGGGGCGAGCCGCTGCTCCATCCGCATTTTCAGGAGCTGGCCGAGCACGCCGCCCAGCAGGGCTTCAGCATTTCTTTTGTCACCAACGGCATCCTGCTCCCTAAATTCATCGGGTTCCTCGCTTCGCCCGCGATCAAGCCGCAGTTGGAACGCATTTGCATCAGCCTGGACGGGCCGGACCCAAAGACCCACGACAAAATCCGCGGCCAAGGCAGCTTTGCCCGGGCCATGAAGGGAATCCTCGCGGTCTCGTCCCGGGGCATCCCGTTCGTGATCAAGTTCACCATCAACGCCCAAAACTACAAATCGCTCGAGCCCATGGCGCTGCTCGCGGGCAAGCTGGGCGCGGGCGAGCTGCAACTGTCCCAGCTATATCCCACGCCGGAAAACCTCGCCCTGGGTCTGGCGCTGCCGCCCGACCAATGGGAATCCGTCCAGGCCGAGGCCTCGCGCCTGCTCAGCCTGCTCAAGCTCGGACTGGTGTTCAGCGCCGGGATCTTTTTCGAGGAAGCCTTTCCCACCTGCGCCCATTTGGCCATGAGCGAGTATTATGTGGACTCGCGCGGATGGCTCTGCCTGTGCTGCATGCTCGGGGGCATCGCGGGGAGGGATGCCCGCGCCATCGAAAAAGACCGCGTCGCAAACCTGGCGACCACGCGGTTTGTGGACGCCCATCGGAAATTGATCGGCTTGATCGGGTGGTTCAATCTAAAGCGGCTGGAGCGGATCAAGCAGGGCCGGGTGAGCCGGCTGGAACATTACCAGTGCCTGGCCTGCGGGTTTCATTTCGGGAAATTGGACTGGCTCGCGGATTTTTCAAAATCGCCCTGGGCGCAAATGCTTCAAGCGGCGCAAAAGGCGAGCGGTTGAGGAAAGCCTCGGCCTTCGATCTGCTCCCGTCGAGACGGTCCGGACTTGATAACGAATGAATGAGCGGCTGAAAAATTTCGGGAGGTTTGTCGAGACCGCCGCGGGGCTGTGGCTGTTTATCCGCGTCGGCTTCTGGCTCGCCGCGGTGTCCATCCTGCTCCGCCTCATCCCGCTGCCGCGGCTCTTGCGGCTGCTCACTCCGGCCAGGGCGAACGGCCGCAAATGGCCGCGCGAAAAGCTGGTCAACTTTTGCAGTTTCTGGCTGGGCCGGGAGGCCGCGTTTTTCAGCCGGAGCTGTCTCAAACGCTCGCTGGTCCTCTACCGCTACCTCAACCTCCAGGCCGAGCCCGCGCGGTTTTTAATCGGGGTTCGGCAGGAAGACCAAAAATTGTGCGGCCATGCCTGGATCCTGATCCAAGGAAAAAAAATTTTCCCCGACGAAGACTTGAGCTATCGCATTATTTATGCCTACCCGAAGCAGGAAGCGAGCCCGGAAAAAATGAGCAAGGAAGAGGCCGCGAAGATTATGGATTAGTCCCGGGGAGTTTGCTTACCCGGAATACCCGATAGGGGCCGACCGTTGCGGCGAGCGAGATGGAGTGGTTGTCCAGCTCCGTCCGGTCCTGAAAGGTCAGCCATTGGAACATGTCATCCACCGGGTTATATTGGAAGTCGTGCGGGGCCCATACAATAAAATCCGGATCGCCATCAAACAAACCTTTTTTCTCGATCGTCGTTCGGTAATACACCTCTTGGAAATAGAGGTAGTCCTGCAGCGGTAGGTCGCGCAGCAGCCAGGAGAATTGGTCATCGCGGCGGTCGGAGATCAGGATGCGGAAAGGCTTTTCTTGGGTCTTGAGCAGGGGCCGGAAATAGTCGCTCAGCTCGATCGTTCCCCTCTGCAGCTTGGACTCGGTTGAGATCGCCTTCAATTCCTTGCCGATGAACTGGCGGCCGGCCCAGAGGAAATAATAGACGCTGAAGCCAATGACCAGGACGATGCCGAGCCAAGCCAGGTTTTTCGCTTGGAGGAAGCGATAAATCCGGCTGAACAGCCAGGCGGCATAGAACAGGAGGAATGGCTCTATATAAATGAAATATCGGAGTTGGGGATAGAGTCCGTGCCAGAACGAGAAATAGAAGAAGGCGAATACCAGGATCGGGATGACGAGCAGGGGCTCCCTGAACGCGGTTTTTCGATGGTCCCAACCGAAGAGCAGGAGTCCCAGGAAACCCAGAACCTCAAAGGGCCGGCTCAGGTCGCGGGCAAGGAAATAATGCGACATGGTCCAGGCGTGGACCGGTCCCAGCCGGGGCGGGCCAAAGCCGATGGTGGCGTCGTAGCGGGCGATTTTCATGGCGTAGAAAATGTCGTGATTGAGGAACCAGTCTTTGGCGAACCAAATGAGGACCCCCAATCCGATCAGACCTGGGGCGAGCATCCATCTCGGGATTTCCCGGCGGTTTTTCGGGAACAGCCACCAAGCCAGGGGCACGGCCAGCAAAAAACTTTCCGGCCGGGTGAGTTCGCCGAGGAATCCGAGGAGCGAGTAGCGTTTCCAGCGCCGCGGCTGCGCCAGGAGTTGCGGGGTCAGGTGGATTCCCAGCATGAGGAAAAAAATTCCCAGGACCGTGGTGTTTCCGACCAGGACATCGTCAAAGAGGTCCGGGGTCAATGCCAACATCAGAGTGGCGAGGATGGCGAAGCGGAACTCCAGCCGGCACCGGACGCAAAGGAAAAACACCAGGAGCAGCAAGCCCGCGCAAGCCGCGGCAATCGCCTCGAAGACTAGCGGGCTTTTGCCGCCGGTCAGCAACGCCAGCATGAGCGAATAGGGCTTGAACACGCGGTGCGGGGTTGGATACAGACCGCTTTTCAGCACCCGGGCGACAAAGTTCATGGCCGCGTATTCGTCGTTGATCAAGGTCGGGTAAAAATGGAAAATCCAGAAGCAGAAATATGCCAGACCCAGCGCCGAGATAAGAACGGCGATCAAAATTTCGCGCGGCTTGCGCTCCAAATTCTGGCTATTGATTGCGCTCAAGGCTCCCGATCCATTCCTCGATTGATTTGACCTTGAAGCGGCCAAGCCGGTTCCGGAGGTCCCGGATTATTTCCACGGGCGCCTTCGGATTGACCATGGCCGCGGTGCCGATTTCAACAGCCCGAGCGCCCACGAGCAGGAACTCGAGCGCGTCCTTGCCGGTCCCGATCCCGCCGCAGCCGATCACCGGGATCTTCACCGCTTGGGCCGCCTCGTAAACCGCGGCCAAGGCAACCGGCTTGAGCGCCGGTCCGCTCAATCCGCCGGTAACCGCTCCCAAGGCCGGCTTGCGGTGTTCCAGGTCAATGGCCATGCCCCGCAAGGTGTTGCTGATCACCACCGCGTCCGCGCCCGCGTCCTCCGCGGCCTTGGCGAGCAGGACCGGGTCGGCCCGGCTCGCGCTCAATTTGACCCAGACCGGGAGGCCGGACGCCGCCTTCACCCGGCCGGTGATGGCCGAGACCGCAACCGGGTCGCGGCCGAATTCCAGACCGCCCTTCTTGACATTGGGGCAGGATAGATTGATTTCCAAAGCCAGAATCCCTTTTTGCTCGCCCAGCGCGGATGCCAGCTTCACATATTCCTCTTCGCTCTCGCCGAATATGTTGACCACCACCGCGGCCTTCGATTTTTTCAGCGCCGGCAATTTTTCCGAGACAAATTTTACCAGGCCCACATTTTCGAGCCCGATGGAATTTAAAAGCCCGGCCTCGGTTTCGCACAGGCGCGGCGGCGGGTTGCCGGGCCGGGGCTTAAGCGAGATGCCTTTGGTGACCACGGCGCCCATTTTGGCCGCGGGGAAAAAATCCGAGTAGCAGTCGCCATACCCGCAGGTTCCGCTGGCCAGGATGATCGGGTTTTGGAGGGTCAGGTTTCCGATCCGGGTTTCCAGTTTCACCATCTCACCTTCTCCCAGTCAATTTGATCGAAGAAAAAAGCCGGCTCGTCGGAGCAGGCGTGAAGATAACCGCCCCCCGCGGCCGGTACCGCGCAGCCCAGGCAGGCCCCGGTCCCGCAACCCATTATCTCGGTGTAAAGCGCCTGGCCCCGGACCCCATAGCCATGGGCAATCGCGGCCGTGGCTTTCAGCATGGGCCGCGGCCCGCAGGCCAGGATCTGGTTCGGCGCGCCCCGGCTTTGAATGAATTTATCCGCCGCTTCCGTGGCCAATCCTTTTTTGCCGAAACTGCCGTCCTCCGTGACGGGCAGGAACTCGATGCCTTTGGGCAGTTGGTCGAGCAGGAAAAAATTTTTCCGGGACTTGGCGCCCCAGATCAAGGTCAGTTGGCAACTCCGCTTCCTGGAGTGTTGCAAACAAAAATCCCACAGTCCGGGCATGCCCACCCCGCCGGCGATGAGCAGCGCGGAGCCGGTGAAATTCTTCAAATCAAAACCGTGGCCCAGCGGCCCGATGATGGTCAACTCCTCGCCCGGCCGCCTCCGGCTCAGGATTTCGGTCCCGGTCCCCACCACCTGATAGACGAATTCGAGCAGCCCCTTTTGCGGAAAATATCGGAACCAGTCGAGCGGCCGGTTGAGCAGCGGATGATCGCCGTCCCGCACCCGGACCATGAAGAACTGGCCGGGAACCGGTTTCAGCTTCTGGCCCGCCTTGACCCCAAGCAGGAAAATATTATCAGCCACGGGCTTGTTGTATTTTATCTGGCACCTGAGCATTTGCTTCATGTCCCAAGCTCCTTTGCGGTTGCCGTCAAATCCAGTCCGACTTTATACCAGCATTCGGGTTCCATACCGTTCTAGTCCCAACCTTGAGTCCCGGCGCGTTTTTTCAGGGCTTTTCCGGGCGGGCTAGGCTTAATGATTTCAGCCGAAGCATTCTCCTCCCCGCTCTCGACCCGCGCCCGCGCCCGGGCAATCGCCTGGTGCAGTTTCTTGAGCAAGACTTTCCGATTCGGCAGTTCCGTCAAATATTCCGCCACCCGGATTTTGCTCTTGTCCAGTTGCATCAGCTCGATATGCTCGTCGGATTTGCCGCTGCACAGGATCAGCCCGATCGGATGCCGTTCTCCCGGCTCTCTTTCATTCCGGTCCAGCCAGCGCAGATACAATTCCATCTGGCCCTTGTCCGCCGCCTGAAAGCTATCCAGCTTCAGGTCAACCGCAACCAGCCGTTTGAGCTTCCGGTGATAAAACAACAAATCCAGGTAATAATCCCGGCCGTCAATGGTAATCCTTTTCTGGCGCGCCACGAAACTGAAGCCCGCGCCCAATTCCAGGATGACGCTCTGGAGTTCGCGCAGGATTGCGCTCTCCAGATCCTTTTCGCTGTAGCTGTCGTGGAGGTTGAGATACTGCAACACCACCGGGTCGCGGAAAACCAGGTCCGGACTCATCAGGTCCTGTTTCCGCAACGCCTCCAACTCGCGCCGGGCCAATTGGTCCGGCTTGCGCGAAATCGCGGTCCGCTCGAAAAGCATGGAGCCGATTTTCTGGGCCAAGGCGCGGGTGCTCCATTTTTCCACGCGGCACATCTCCGCGTAAAAATCCCGCGCCAGCGGGTCTTTGATATAGATCAGCCTTCGGAAATGGGTCCAGCCCAATTGTCTACTCAGTGCGTAGACAATTTGCGGATCGGGAAAAAGCTCCGCAAAGCGGACCATGTGGCGGAGGTTCTTGTCGGAAAACCCGGCCCCATATTCGCGGCTCAATTGTCTACTCAGTGCGTAGACAATTTGCTCGCCGTATCCGGCCCGTTTTTCTCGGAGGATGTCTTTCCGGATCCGGCTGCCGACTTGCCAATAAAGGCTAACGATGCCTAGGTTCAGCGCCGTGGCCACGCCCTGGTGCGATTTCTCGATCATCGCGCGGAGGTCTCGGACCAGCGAGCGGCTCACCGGGAGCGCCGCGGATTTGCGCGCCTTTTCCGGCGGAGTCGGTCGCCTTCGCCGCCCAGCTTGAATTTTGTCAGCCATTTTCTATTCCAATGACTTCCTCATAACGATCGCGTCTTCCCCCGTATCATAATAATATTTGGGCCGGATCCCAACTTCCTCGAAGCCGAAGCTCCGGTAGAGGGAGCGCGCCGCCAAGTTCCCGGGCCTGACCTCCAGCCAGACCCCTTTGATCCCCGAAGTCTTAAGCTCGTCCAAGGTCTGCTCCAAAATCCAGCTCCCCAACCCCTGCCGGCGCAGGTCCGGCCTCACCGCCAGCGTCATCACATTCGCGTCCGGTCCCGCCCGCCAGCAGAAAACATACCCGCCGATGCCCCCGCCTTCCAACTCCGCAACCTGGTGATAGGAAAAACTCCAGCTCCAGCTCCCGCTCGAACATCCCCCGCGTCCAGGGCATCTTGAAACTATCCCGCTCGATTTTAATCACGACCTCCAAATCGTCCATCCGGCAAAGCCGGAAGGTCGCCCGGCTTTCCCACCCCGCCGTTTCCTTTTTCTCCGCCGCCATTTTCATAATGAACCTATCAAATTAAGCTGGTTTGTGCAATCGGCCGCCTCTTCTTGCCCACACCCCCGGTTTATCGTGCGCAACTGCGCACTTTGGATTGCGGCGTCCGCGACGCCGCTTTAAAAGCGGTGCCGCTGGCAACGCAGTCGCCAGTTTCCAGTTCCCTGTTTCCAGGTTCCGGTTAAACGCCCCAAAAATTATCGAATCCTTTGCGGCCTTTGCGATCTGCGGTAAAACCGCTTCCGCTGTTTGGCTAGACTAAACAAAAGTGCAATTTTTGCATAACTTTGCAATCCATTGAATTATAAGCGGAAAATTTATTTTTCCATTTTTCGTTTGGTGTAGGTTGACAAACCTGTTTTCGAATTATGAGTTCAGAATTATGAATTATGAGTTTAACATCAATCAGTTACGCTCGATTTTGCAGTGAAAATCCGATGTAACATTTTTCCTATATATAGAGGGACCTTGCGTTTTTCAACGCAAGGGTCCGTTCTAAAGTTTTAGAGTTTTAGGGTTTTAAAGTTGAGGTGCCCGGAAGGGAGGTGATGGCGGGACTGGGCTTTGGATTTCGAACTATAAAACTTTAAAACCAGAAACTTTAAAACTGTTGCTCTTTTCAACTTGTTCAATCCCCAATTGCGGGGAGCGACCCTCAGGGTCTGTCTCAGGAACGCGCAACCATGAGCCTGGCTTCAACCACCG
>CAIUDS010000316.1 GCA_903897985.1 uncultured delta proteobacterium | reverse complement strand
CCGCACCTCATCCGCCTGATCTTCGGACCCGACCACCGTCTCCTGCTCCCCGCCAGTTTCCTCTTTGGAGCCGTGTTCCTCGTGCTCTGCGACCTGCTCGCCCGCATCATCATCGCGCCCGCGGAACTCCCGGTCGGGGTCATCACCGCCATCCTGGGCGGACCCTTCTTTATCTGGCTGCTCCACCGCAGCCGCGAGAGGGTCATTTCATGACGATCTTCAAGGCAGAAGCAGTCTGCTTCTCTTTTCCCACCGGACCTCGAGTCCTGGATCGGGTCAGCTTTGGACTCGAGCCGGGCGAGATGCTCGGGGTGATCGGCCCCAACGGCTCGGGCAAGAGCACCTTGATCCGGCTTTTGTCCGGCGTGCTCAAGCCCGAGTCAGGTCGTATCTTGGTCCACTCCAAGCCGGTTCATCAATATGGCAGGAAAGAACTTGCGCAAAAGATCGCGGTGGTACCGCAGCAGAGCGAGATCGCGTTTTCATTCAAGGTCCTGGAAGTGGTGCTGATGGGCAGGTCTCCGCATCTGGGAAGATTCCAATTGGAGGGGAAAAAGGATCTGGAGCTTGCGCAAAAGGCTTTGGCGGAGACCGACTGCCTCGAGTTCGCGGACCGGAGGATTGACGAAATTTCCGGCGGGGAACGGCAGCGGGTGATTTTGGCCCGGGCCTTGGCGCAGGAACCGGAAATTCTGCTGGCGGACGAGCCCACCACTTTCCTCGATCTCCACCACCAGATCCGCTTCATGCGCCTGCTCTCCGAACTGCGCAAAAAGGCGCAAGTGTCCGTGCTCTTCACCACCCACGACCTGAACCTGGCCAGCATCTTCGCCGACCAGATCCTGGTCCTGGACCGGGGTAAAGTGGCTGCCTTTGGCACACCTTCCGAGGTCCTGACTAAAGAGATGATCAGCGCGGTCTATCAGATCAAGCCGCTGCTCGTCCCCGGCATCTATCCCGGCCGGCCGCTCATCTTTCCGGAATTGTGAGAATCAGGTTCCGCGGTCAAGCCGTTTTTTGATTTCGAGGGCCTTTTTGTAGATCAGGTTTTTGGGCAGGTTGGTTGCGGACTCGAGTTCGGAAATGATCTGCTTGATGGTTTTGCCTTCCGCGATCATGGCCGCGATCAATTCTTCCAGGTCCGGCTCCAGATTTTGCGGATGCGTTGAGGAATCGGATTCCTTCCCGGCAATGACCAGGGTGATTTCTCCCCGGGGCTCGGTTTGCTCGAGCTGCCGGCGGAGGCCGGCCAGGTCGGTAAATTCAATTTGCTCATGGAGCTTGGTCAACTCGCGGCAGAGGCACACTTTTCGATCGCCCCAGATTTCCTCGAGGTCGGCCACCGTTTTCCGGACCCGGTGCGGGGCCTCGAACAGGACTACGGTTTCCGGGAAGTCCCGGTATTGCTCAAGCATTTTTTTGCGGGCCGCGGGCCGGGCGGGGAGGAATCCAAGGAACAGGAATCGGTCGGAAGGAAAACCGGAAACGCTGAGCGCGGTGGTGATGGCGCTGGGGCCGGGGATGGGGATGACCTTGATGCCAAGTTCGAGCGCGGCCCGAATCAGTTTTGCCCCGGGATCGGAGACCGCGGGCGTGCCCGCGTCCGTGGCCAGCGCGAGTTTTTTTCCGGCCGAGAGCCATTCGAGCATGAGCGGAATTTTTTGTTCCTGGTTGTGCTGGTGAAAGCTTTCCAGCGGTTTTTTTACGCCGAGATGGGAAAGCAGGTTCCGGGTCCGCCGCGTGTCCTCCGCCAAAACCGCGTCAACCTGCGCGAAAGCCTCTTTGACGCGCGGGCCCAGATCCTCCAGGTTCCCGATGGGAGTGGCCACGACCAGAAGAAATCCTGCCATGATATTTTCCGAGACCGGCGGCCAAAAATCGGGACCGCCCGGTCCCTCAGGGGACCAAAGACCTGCGCTTTGCTGAAAGCGCCGTCCACGATCACGGTCTGCTCGAGGTTGTTTTTGTCAACCGCCATGGGTTCGAGCAGGATCGCGGGGACTTCCTTGAACCCGTTGTTAACGGTCTTATTGATCAAATCATTGATCTTCTCGCCCTGCCCCGCCTTCACCGCCACCTCCATCGCGGCCGCGGCGAGCTTGGGGATCGGTTTGTAAATGGTCATGGCCTGGGCGCCTTTGACGATCCGCTGCAGGGCCTCCAATTCCGCGTCCTGGGCAACCACCACCACCTTGCCCGCCATGCCCTTGGCCTCCAACACCGAGACCGCGCCTCCGGCCAGGATGTCGTTCCCGCAGAGCACCGCGGCGACCGAGCCGTTCAGCGTCTTGAATGCGGTCTCCATGTTTATTCTGGCGTTATCCCTTTTCCAGTCCGCGGTATATTGGTCAAAGCCGATCTTGATCTTGCCGGCCTTGGCCGCGGGCTCGAGCGCCTTCAACTGCCCCTTCCGGATCGTCACGGCGTTGAAATCCGCGGGCGATCCTCCCAGCAGCACATAGTTCCCCGTGGGCGCCTGCGCCAGCGCATAATTCGCTTGCAGCTCGCCCACTTTCTCGTTGTCAAAGGAAACATAGAAATCGAGGTCGCAATCGCGGATGATGCGGTCATAGGCAATGACCTTGGCGCCGCGCGCGTGGGCGAGGTTAACGATCTCGCCGGCTTTCTTGAGGTTATGGGGAACCACCAAAAGGATCTTGGCGCCTTGGTCGAGGAGTTCCTTGGCCTGTTGGATTTGAAGGTCATCATTGCTCTCCGCGCTCTTGACCAGGACCTTGGCGTTCTGTTTCGCGCCTTCGTTCACGATCGCGATCCGGTCCCGCGCCCAGCGCTCGCGCAAATGGTCGAACAGCGCGCCCACCACCACCTGCTTGCCCGCGCTCTGGGCCCAAAGCGGAGAGTTGCAAAGAATCAGCCCCCCCAAAGCCGCAGCCAAAACCAGCGCTCTTTTTTTCATCGTTATCCTCTTTGGTTTATGAATCAACTCTTCGGCCTTAAGTTTATCTTAGCCGCAAAGGAACGGCCCTGTCAAGAAAAACACCGCTCCTCCAACGGAAGCCGTGGATGAGGCTTTGGTCCCGAGCCGGACCTTAAATTTTATTTATCCGGATTTTCCGAATCCGGCGGACCCGCGGGCGATTCCTCGTTTGCGGCCGGCTTGGGATTGATCACCACCAAGGCGTAACCGGGTCCGAAATATTTGTTGGCGAGTCCCTGGATTTGTCCCGCGGTCACCTGCTCGATCCGGGAAGCGTATTTTTGCCAGTGTCCGAACTCCAGACCCAGGACCTCGTCCATGAACATATGCGCGGCCACGCTCATGTTGCTTTGCAGGTCTATTTCATAGCCGCCGATCAAGCCGTTCCGCGCCCGGCTCAATTCTTCGTCGCTCAGTTGCGCGCTTTTCATTTTTTCAAATTCCGATTTCATCCCGTCAATGGCTTCCTGCTTCTTCTCCGGCGCGCACCCGATATACCCGCCCACATATCCCAACTCCGGGCCTTCCATGTGAAACGAACTCACCTCATAGGCCAGGCTTTTCTTCTCGCGCAATTCGAGGAACAGTCTTCCGCTCATCCCGCCCAGCACCTCGCTGAACACATCCATGCCCGGCTGGTCCGAGGCCGAAACCGTGGTCCCGAGCCATCCCATCATAATCTGGGCCTGCATGCCTTCGCGCTCGGTCTCCGAAATCCGCGGCTCCAGCAAGGCCGGTTCCGGCGGAGGCGCGGTTATGGCCGCGGGAGCCGTCTGCCAGTTGCCGAACAATTGCGCCATCCGCGCCTTGACCTGCTCCGCGTTCACATCCCCCGAGACCGCGATCACCAGGTTGTTCGGCCCGGCAAAACGCTGATAGGTTTCCAGCAGCCGCAGCCGGTTGATCTTTTTCACCGCGGCTTCGGTCCCGAGCGGGTCAAAGCGGTAGGGGTAATTATGGAACAGGGTTTTCAAGAACATATTGGTGACCATGATCCGGGGCTGGTCCTGCTCGCGCTTCAGGCTGGCCAGGATCAAAGACCGGATCCGGTTGACATCCGAGTCCGGGAAGCCGGGGTTCTGGACCAGGTCGCTGAAAAGCTCGAGCCCGGGATCGAAGTTCGCGCTGGGGATGGTCAGGGACGCGCCAAAAGTGTTTTTCCCGGCGAAACCGGAAATGTTTCCCGCCAGCGCCTCGATCCGGCGGTGGATTTCCTGGGCGCTCAGGGTTTTGGTCCCCTCGGTCAGCATCTCCGCAATGAAATTGAACACGCCGTTATTAGTCTCGTCCTCAAACCTCACCCCGCCCGGAAAGCCGGCGCGGACCGAGACCAGAGGAACATAATGGTTCTCGCGCACAATCAGACGGATGCCGTTTGCGAGCACATATCGTTTCGGATCGGAAACCAGGGCGCCCGATCCGGCATAGGACGCGATCGGCCACAGCCGGGCGGAAACCACCGTGCCGGCTTTTTCCGCGACTTCCGGCGCGGCTTTCCGGCCGCTTTCCTCCAGCAGCGCGGCTTTCAGCTTCCCCTCCAGGTCCGGCTGATAGTTTCCTTCCGGAACCATGCCCGCGAACGCGAGCCGGGACACGGTCAGATATTTCTGCGCCAGCCGCTGGATTTCCTTGGCGTCAACCTTTTCCACCTGGTCGAGGTAAATCTTTTCATAATCCGGATTGTTGGCGACCGCGGAAAAGAAGCCCAGCCTCCGGCTGCGGCCTTCCACGCTCTCGCGCGCATAAATGGAATCGCTCTCGAGCTGGCGTTTGGCCCGCTCCAGTTCCCAGTCAAAAACCCCCTGGTCCCGGATCCGGTCCACCTGCTTCAGGATCTCCGAGCCGGCGCCGACCAGGTTCGCCGGGTCCAGGCTCGCGCCGATGATGAAGATTCCCGGCCCGACCGGGGTGTTGGAATACGCCCAGATCTGGTCAACCAGCTTTTTCGAGTCGCGCACATTCTCGGTGAGCCGCGAGCTTTCGCCCTGGCCCAGGATGGACGCGAGCAAGTCCAGCCCGGCCATGTCCGCGGCGCCGAAGCCCGGAATCTTCCAGCCCAGACTGATATAGGCGCGCTCGAGTTTTCCCGGACTGATGCCGGGCTTGAATTCAGCCTGCTCCGGCTCGGACACCGAACGCGGGTTCACCGCGGGGCACGCTTCCGCCTGGTTCTTTTCCTTGCCGAAATATTTCTTGAGCAGGCCGGCCGCGTCTTTTTCGCCGATGTCCCCCACCAGCACCACGATCATGTCCTTGGGCCGGTAATGACAATTGAAAAATTTCAAAAGCTGTTCCTGCTCGAACGACCCGACCGTATTCTGGTACCCGATCACCGGACGACGGTACGGGTAGGCTTGATAGGCCAGCCCCATCAGTTTGAGGTAAATCTGGATTCCGGGATTGTCCCCCTGTCTCCGGATTTCCTCCAGAACCACCTCCCGCTCGCGATAGAGTTCCTCCGAGTCGAACTTGGGATGCAGGACCGAATCGGAAAACAAATCCAGGGCCAGCTCGGTAAACCGGCTCGCAATCACCGTATGATAGACCGTGAAATCGTTGTCGGTGAAGGCGTTGATCTCGCCGCCCTTGGACTCGATCGTATTGGCCAGCTCGCCCACGCCGAATTTCTCGCTGCCCTTGAAGATCATGTGCTCGATCAGATGCGCCACCCCGGCCTGGTCGTCGCTCTCGTCCGCGCTCCCGGCCTTGACCCAAACCTGGAGCGCCACCACCGGCGCCGAATGGTTTTCCTCGATCACCGCCTGCAGGCCGTTCCCCAATTTCAACACTTTCATATTCGCCGCCTTTTGAACATTCTTGGATTTGAACAGGTCGGAAAAAGATTTGCGCGAACCCTCAGCAGCCTGGTTCGCGCCGGACATGGCCAAAGCCAGGAACATTCCCGCCAAAATCAGACTTATTTTTTTCATATTCCCAAAGGTTGACATGTTATTCCTTCCTGTCAAACAGTCGGGGACTGTTTCCCAAAACTCTCACTCTCCATTCCCTCCACCCTATGGGGGAAATTTTGCTTGGGCAACATCCCCGTCATTTTTGACTCCGGGAACGACTTTCCATTTAGATAACCGGACCGGGTTTATAGTTTCCGGCCGGGCCGGCCGCGAGGGACTGGCCATGGTCAAGATCGGCCATAAAAACGGATTCATCGGCAAGAGCGGGAAGCGGGCAAAATTTTTATCAACCTCTAACAGGGTGTTGAAAAATGGCTCCGGCACCCCTTTCTGTCATTCCCGGCTTGACCGGGAATCCAGCATTATCAATAACCTGGATTCCCGCGTTCGCGGGAATGACTGTGGCCATTCGAGAT
>CAIUDS010000315.1 GCA_903897985.1 uncultured delta proteobacterium | reverse complement strand
TAATAATTGGTCCGGCTCTTGAGCGCCGGACCTTGATAGGGAACCGCGAAGCTGTCTTCCGAGACCACCCTGCCCGAGTCCCAGAGCGGCGAGCCGGTGGCGGAAAGATCTTTCTCGCTCTCCGCCACCAGGATCCGATAGGCGGTCTGACTCGCGCCTCTTTTCGAGCTTTGGATTTCCCAGGAAAACCGCGGATGGGCCGTGTCAATGGCAATGGGATTCTTGTGATACTCGACATTCAGGTTCACGATCGTGGTCTCGGCCGCAAACGCAACTCCCGCCAAAGCCAGTCCGCAAATCAACTCGATTATTTTTTTCATGCCCGCTCTCCTATTTTTAGATTCCATTCAACCTGCGATACATATTCTGATTATTTCGATAAATCGAGAGGAACTCGTTGAAGAGTTCGTCATAAATTTTCCGGTTGCGCGGGTCCGGCTCGTAGATTTCGGAAATGCGCACCAGGGTCGGGGTGTCCTCGAACTTGATCAGGCCCAGACCGACCGCGGCGATAAAGGCGGCGCCCCGGGCGTTCGTCTGCATCGGGTCTTTCACCTGCCGGATCACCCGGTCCATCACATCCGCGAAGATTTGACACCAAAGGTTTGAATTCGCTCCGCCGCCCACGATATTTATTTTGTCCATCCTCCTGCTGATGAACTTCTCGACATACTTGAGCGCCCAGCGGTTGTTAAAAGCCACGCCTTCGAGAAACGCGCGCACGATCTGATCCAGGCTGGTGGTCATGCTCATATTGTAAATGCCGGCGCGGACCGTGGCATTGTCCACCGGCGTGCGTTCGCCGTTGAGCCAGGGCGTGAAGAGTAACCGGTTACTCCCGGGTGAAGCCTTGGCGGCTAGCTCGTCAAATATTTGGAAAACATTTTCGGGTGAGTCATTGGGATTAAGCGCGTTTTTGGGGAAGAGGATTTTGATGAGGAACGGCAAAACCCCTCCGGCAATGTCCTGCTCGTTCACGCAGTAATATTTTCCCGGGATCGCAGTCGGGAGCGAAGCGATGGAATGGAACACATCGGTTTTTTTGAAGGGCACGATGCACTGGAGCCAGGAGGAAGTGCCGATGTAAAGATGGCCCTCGAAGTCGCGGACCGCGCCCGAGCCGATGCACGCGGATTGATGGTCCGGAGAGCCGACCACCACTTTAGTGTTCTTGTTCAAGCCGATTGCCGCGGCAACCTCCGGCTTGATTGCGCCGAGGACATCAATTGACTTTTTCAGCGGCGGCAGCTTGGACTTGTCAATTCCGAGTTGCTTGATCAGCCAGTCGTCATAATGGACATTATTTATGTCTCGGGTATTGGTGAGCCAGAAGAGCATGATCGAGTCGAAGCTGGCCGCAAACTGGCCAGTCAGTTTCAAGTTTATGTAATCCTTGCTGCCGAGGAACATATGGGTTTTTTGGTAAAGGTCAGGCTTCGCCTGCTTCCAATAGAGCACATGCGCGATGTCGTCCTTGCCGGAAAGCTGCGGACCGCCCCCGGTTTTCCAGATCCAGGGCAGCATCTTGAAGAGGGCATAGCCCTCTACCGATGGAAAACCTCCTACGATTTTTCTGACCATCGGCGCGCCGCGCGAGTCCATCCAGGTGAGCGAGTTGTCAAGATGATTTCCCTGCGCATCCACCGCCACGGTTGAGCTGAAAGTGGACGAACAACAGACCGCGACAATGTCATCCACCGGCACCAGCTTCTTCGCGACAATTTTTTGCGCAGTCTCTATGAACCCGTTCCACCAGTCTTCCGGATTTTGCTCCGCGCCCCCGCCCGGCAAAAACTGGATCGGCATCTTCTTGGCTTCATGCGCCACCAACTCTCCGGTGCAGGAAAACAATGCAACCTTCACCGCGGAGGTCCCGTGGTCAATGGCCAGGACATGCTTTTTCGCCGCTTTGGGATCAATCATTGGCGTTAATTTTCCACCAAAATCAAGATCACCGCAAGGCACAAGTGGTTCAAAGGAAAAAATTGGGTCACGGGTCACGATCCCGCGTATTCGCGGGACCGCAAAGACGCAAAGGCAGGACGCAGTCCTGCGCCAGATTTGGTCACGGGTCTGACTTCGGCGAGCTCAGCCGAGCCGCGACCTTCAAGATCTGACCCGAATTTTATAAAACCGGCAGCCGGGATGACCGGGCCACAATTATGGGACGCTACGCCGGGATTCTTCAGTCCTTGCTTTTTGCGGCTTTATCCTTTTTCTCGGGTTTGCCCGGTTTGGCGGGCTTTTGCAGTTTTTCCTTTTTCCCCGGTTTGGCCGGCTTGCCGGATTTGTCGGCGCCCGGGGCCGGAGTTGCGAGTTCGGTCCCGACCAGTTCGATGATGGCCATCTCGACCGCGTCGCCGAGCCGGGTATGGGTGCGGATGATGCGGGTGTAACCGCCCGGCCGATCCTTGAAGGAGGGGGCGATCTGCTCAAAAAGTTTTCTCACCACCGGCTTCCGAGTTATGAAGGAGAAGGCGGTTTTTTGGGCATGGAGATTATTCTTGCGGGCGAGGGTGATCATCCGCTCCGCGACCGGCCGGAGCGCCTTGGCCTTGGCCACGGTGGTTTCGATGCGGCCCTTTTCGAGCAGGTCGGTGACCATGTTGCGGAACAAGGCTTTGCGGTGCTCGCGGGTCCGGTTCAATTTCACATGCGCTTTGCGGTGCCTCATTTTTTGGGGACTCCCTTCTTATACTTTTCTTCCAGTTTGGGGTCGGGGAAATTTTCCAGGTGCGTTCCAAGGGAAAGCCCCAAAGTGGCCAGGATTTCCTTGATTTCGCTCAAGGACTTGCGGCCGAAGTTTTTGAATTTGAGCAGTTCGGGCTCGTTTTTCTGGACCAGTTCTCCGATCAGACGGAGGCCCATGGTCTTGAGGCAGTTGGCGGAACGGACGGAAAGTTCGAGTTCCTCCACGGTCCGGTAAAGGTTGGGATTAAGCTCGGGCCGAACCGCCTCTTCCTCTTCCTCGATCGGGACATATTCTTCCTTGGCCTCGAAGGGAATAAAGACCGTGAGCTGGTCTTTGAGGATTTTGGCGCCAATGGCAATGGCCTCGGCCGGGGCGATGCCGCCGTGGGTCCAGACTTCGAGGGTCAGGCGGTCATAGTCGGTTATCCGGCCGACGCGGGCGTTGGTGACATTGAAATTGACTTTTCGGACGGGGGTGAAAATGGCGTCCATGGGAATGGTCCCGACCGGGTAGGACCGATCCCGGTTGCGCTCGGAGGGGACATAACCGCGGCCGGATTTGACCCAGAGCTCCAGCTTGAGTTTGGCGCTCTTGCCCAAGGTGGCGAGGTGGTGGTCGGGATTGACAATCTCGACGGTTCCATCGGTCTTGATGTCTTGGGCGGTGACCTCGGAGGGGCCTTCCGCATCCAGGCTGAATTGCTTGGTGGTGTCTCCGCGGTATTTGGCGATCACGCCTTTGAGGTTGAGGATGAGTTCGGTGACATCCTCGGTCACGCCGGCGATGGATGAGAACTCATGGAGCACGCCGTCAATCTTGACCGCGACCAGAGCGGCGCCGGGAATGGATGAGAGCAATACCCTGCGCAGGGCGTTGCCGAGGGTTATTCCGAAACCGCGCTCGATGGGCTCGGCGATGAACCTGCCGTAGGTTTCGGTCAGGGAATCGGCTTCAACTTCTAGTTTTTTGGGCTTAATCAGAGTTTTCCAGCTTCTCTGCATTTTATCTCCCCCTGGTTTAAAGTCTTATCGTGAATAGAATTCGACAATCAGTTGCTCTTGAACCGGCAAAGTCAACTCTTCCCGTTTCGGATAATCGGCGACCACGCCCCGGAACAGATCCCGGTTCACATCCAGCCAACGGGGAATGCCTCCCCGGGCGTCAATGGTTCCCAAGGCATGCTTGATAAACTCATTGTTCTTTTTCTTGGCCTCCAGCTCGATCACATCCCCGATCTTGACCTGGAAGGAAGGGATATTGACCTTCTTGCCGTTGACCAGGACATGGCGGTGCCGGACCAGTTGTCGGGCCGAGCTCCTGCTGGTGCCGAAGCCCATGCGATAGACCATGTTGTCGAGCCGGCGCTCGATGGCGAGCAGGAGGTTGTAGCCGGTGATTCCCTTCATGCGGTCGGCGTCGGTGACATAGCGCTCGAACTGGCGTTCGTAAATGCCGAAGATGCCCTTGACTTTTTGCTTCTCGCGCAGGCGCAGCGCGTAATCGCTGATCTTCTTGCGGAAATGGCCCTTCTGTCCTCCGTGCTGTCCGGGCGGATAGTTCCTGCGGTCCACCGCGCACTTTTCGGTGAAACAGCGCTCACCCTTGAGATAGAGCTTCAAGCCCTCTCGGCGACAAATCCTGCATTGCGGATTGATATTTCTTGCCACTCGATTCCTCCTTATACCCTTCTGCGCTTGGGCGGCCGGCAGCCGTTATGCGGGAGCGGGGTGACATCCCGGATGGTGGTTATTCTGATGCCCGAGGCCTGGAGCGCGCGGAGCGCGGCTTCGCGTCCGGAGCCGGGCCCCTTGATGAACACTCCGAGCGATTTAACGCCCATTTCCTGGGCCTTGCGCGCCACCTCGCTGGCGGCCTGCTGGGCGGCAAAGGGGGTGGACTTGCGCGAGCCCTTGAAACCCACGGTCCCCGAACTGGCCCAGCAAATGACATTGCCGCGCTCATCGGTTATGGTGATGATGGTGTTGTTGAAGGTGCTCTTGACATGGGCGGTGGCATGCTCGCCGACCCGTCTCACCTTTTTCTTGGGCTTGGGCGCGGCCGCGGCCGGCGCCGAGCCCGAGCCCGGCGCTTGGGTTTTACCCGCTTTTTCCGGTTTATCCGGTTTTTCCGGTTTATCTGGTTTATCTACCATTAGTTCTCCTTTTTAAGCTCAGGTTTTAACCGCGACCTTCTTTTTGATGGCGATGGGCGGCCGGCGTCCCTTGCGGGTGCGGGCATTGGTGTGGGTGCGCTGTCCGCGGACCGGCAGGCTTTTGCGGTGCCGGATCCCGCGATAACAACCCATGTCAATGAGGCGCTTGATGTTCATCTGGGTTTCCTTGCGCAACTCGCCTTCCACCGTGTACTGGTCGTCAATGATCTTGCGGATGGTCGCCACCTGGTTCTCGTTGAGGTCATTGGCGTGGATCTTGGGATTGATCTTGGCGCGGTCCACGATTTCGAGGG
>CAIUDS010000314.1 GCA_903897985.1 uncultured delta proteobacterium | reverse complement strand
GCGCCGGACCAATGGGTAATCATGATTGACTCCGGCCAACTGGTGCAAATCCTTCCCACCGGCCTGAACACCAGCGTGGCCACCCTTTCTCTGGTTTCCGCGCCCACCGTCAATAGATGCAAATACGGCCTGTATGACGGCTTTGTCAACCTGCTCATGTCCATGGGCGGGACCATGCAACAGGTTTCCCTCATGCCCATGCGAGTCCAAGCCAGCGACCAGCAGGCCCAGGGCGACATCCCCGAGACCTCCATGCTGCTGTTCTCGACCGCCTATCCCCTTATTCCCGGCTCGAGCAAGGTGGTGAAGGCCGGGGATCGCGTCGAGATCAGCTACCAGCGCCAGACCCAATTCGACGGCGAAGGCGGAGATTATTTCGCCCTGGTGCAGGTGAAAGGCAGGAACCTCGAAACGGTGGATGGCGCAATCGGAACCACCGAGGGCAAGACGACCATCACCAAGAAGTTCAAGGCCAACGGCGATTTCTTCGGCGCGCAATTTGTTTTCGGTATGAGCGGGCCCGAGGACTCGGTGAGGATTGACAACTTCAAAGTCAAGATCAACGGCAAGGAAGTCTTCAGCGATAATTTCGAGGGCGCTTCCTTGAAAAATGGTCTCCCCGATTTCATCTGGCAAAGCGCCTCGCCCGCGACCATGCTCGGCTTTGACAAAATTTGCTCCGCTCACCCGCTTTCCGGCAACCAGAGCTTTTGCGTGAAGGGCGGCCGGGTGTTCACGCTTTACGGCCAGGGGGCCTCGGGCGCCCTCGAGTTCACCCTTACCGACGACTCCGTCGGCTCGAGCTTCTTTGAGGGCTCGTTCATGGGCTTAATCACCGGCGCCGTGATGCAGGGCACTTACAGCGGCCGCAATTTCAACTCGACCTGCACCGAGGAAGGCGCCTTCGCCGATTTGATCAATGTCACCCAGACCAGCAATGTCCAGGGCAAATGGGACCTCAAGATCAATGCTCACCTCAAGCACTGCGATAATCCCGCGGACAAAGGCGAACTTCATTTCCGGGTTGATGACCTCCCGGTCTCGCAGATTGATACTTTGAACGGCGGCTTGCTGCAATCCCCTCCGGGGACCGATTCCCTGGGCAATTCCCTCTCGGCCGCCGGTTTTATCAACGGCCCCTCGCTCAGCTACACCCTGGCGACCACCGTCCCGGTCAGCCGCTTCTACCGGATCAGTCTGGTGGGAGTCACCGGCGAGCGGCCCGTCACCGGCATGGTCACCGGATGGTCCGCGGCCAATCCCATGCTGCTGTTTCAGACCTGCGAGGTCGAGGGGACTTTCAGCCTGGAAATTTCGCGCTGACCCGTGGGCGATCAAATAAGGAGGCCGGTTAATTGAACAGGAAAGTGTTGTTCGGATTGGCTCTGCTTCTGGCGCCGCTGCTTTTGATCGCTTTTTATTTCGGACGGCCATACCTGCAAAAGAAGCGAATCGCCCGGCTGGAAGCGCAGGCGCAAAAATTGCTCGCCGCGGGCGAACTGATTGACGCGGAGCTCGCTTTGCGCAAGGCCCTCGAGCTGGATGCGGCCGATCCCGAGCTTCATTTCCAGCTCGGCCGGGTCCTCGAAAAAGAAGGCGTGCTCGATCAGGCCCGCGATCAATACCTCGAGGCCGGCAAGGCCAAAAAAATTCCCGACGCCCTCTACGCGGCGGGGATCATGGCTTTCAAGCTGAGCGACCAGGCCGAAGCCGAGAGGATCTTTCGAGAAAACCTGCGGAGTTGGCCCGAACATGTGCCCACTCTCTATCAACTGGGCTGGATGGCCGGCCGCAAGGGAAAGTGCGGCGAAGCGGTCCCCTATTTTGAAAAAATCATCACGGTCGCGCCCGCCGAAGCCGAGGCCTATAACAACCTTGGCTATTGCTATTACACGCTGGATCAACTCGAACCGGCCCGGGACATGTTCAAGAAGGCTCTCGAGTTGAAGCCGGATTTTGAATCGGCAAAAAAGAGCCTCGAAACCGTCGAGCAAGACCTGGCCGCACCGGCCTCGGAACAACCCGGCTCCACCGCGGAACCGCCCAGCCCCAGATAAACCAATTCTCTCCAGCCCTGGAGAAAAAATTCAACCGGTTAAGTTGCAAATTTGCCTTTTGGGGTCCGGAGCAACTCGAGCGGGCCAACATCCGGTTGCGGGTTGTGGCTTGGCATGAGAAACTGGATCGGGATGCGGGATTTCGGGACCGGGTTTGGGAGCAGTTGGTGGAGCGGCAAATGAAAAAACTGGAATTCAAGGCCATCGCCAAAATCTTCCCGGGCGTGAGGGCGCTCGACGGGGTGTCGTTCTCGCTCGAAACCGGCGAGGTCCACGGCCTGGTCGGCGAGAACGGCGCGGGCAAGTCCACCCTGATCAAGATCGTCTCGGGTGCCTTGTCCGCCGAGCAAGGTGAAATGATTTTGGACGGCGCGCCGTTCCGGCCGAAAAGCCCGCGGGACGCGCTCGCAGCGGGCATCGCCACCATTTACCAGGAAAAAAGTTTCCTCTCCTTCCGCAAGGTCATGTTCAACATCATGCTCGGTCAGGAGCCTCGGGGCGCGCTGGGAGCGCTCGACTTTGCAATGATGAGAAATGAGTGCCGGCGGGTGCTCAAGCTGCTTAACTCGGAAAACATCCCACTCGAGGCCAAGGCCGAAACCTTGAAGGCCGGTCAAATCCAAATCCTCGAGATCGCGCACGCCCTGGTCCATAAAAGCTCGCTCCTGATCATGGACGAGCCGACCTCCGCGCTGAACCAGGAGGAACGCGAAGCCCTGTTCCAGCTGGTGGGGGCGCTCAAGGCGCAGGGGCTCACGATCTTATATGTATCGCACCGGTTGGAGGAAATCTTCAAACTGGCGGACCGGGTGACGGTTCTGCGGGACGGCCGGCACATCAAGACGGTGGCGGTGAGGGACACGACCCGGGATGAACTGATCAGCGACATGGTGGGACGGCAGTGGACCGGGGCGTTCCCGGCGCGCAATGCCGAGTTGGGCGAGACGGTGTTGGAGGCTGATCAAATCTCCGGCAAAGGTTTCTCCGAGATAAGCTTCCAGCTTCGCCGGGGTGAAATTTTGGGCATCACCGGCCTGGCCGGGAGCGGCAAGGAGGAATTGGGACAGGCGCTGTTCGGGGCCTACCCGATCTCGCGCGGCCGGGTCCGGGTCAGCGGCAAAGCGATCGAGCTCAACCCCTGGTCCGCGATTAAGGCCGGGATGGCATATCTGCCCGAAGACCGCAAGACCGAGGGGATCATTTCGGCGCTTTCGGTGCGGCGCAACATTTCGCTGCCGGTGCTGCGAAAACTTTCGGGCTCTTTTGGGCGGATCCTGGGCCGGAAAGAGGACGAGCTGGCGCAGGGCTGGGTGAAACGGCTGGACATCAAAACCACCGGGCTTGAGCAACTCTGCGAAACGCTGAGCGGGGGCAACCAGCAAAAGGTGGTGCTGGCCAAGTGGCTGGCCTCGGAGGCCAAGGTGATCATCCTGGCCTACCCGACCCAGGAAGTGGATGTGGTGGTCAAGTTCGAGCTCTATCGGCAGGTGGCCCAGCTTTCCCGAGCCGGGGTGTCCTTTATCCTCATCTCCTCCGATCTGCCCGAGGTGCTGGGCCTGAGCCATTCCGTCATGGTGATGCGGGACGGCGGAATTGCCGCGCGGCTCGCGGCCGAACCGGCCGATACCGAGACGGTGCTCAGGTATGCGCTGGGGGAGACGAAAGCGCAGGTCACCCGATCCCGGCCTGCCTTGCAAGAAAACCGAAACTCATTATAATCCTTTTCTGTCCGCAAAAATTTTGACGGTGAGGTAAAGGAATGGCGTTGGAAAGAGAGCCGATGACGCGACAGGGATACGAGAAGTTGAAAGCGGAATTGGAACATTTGCGGAGCGTGGAGCGGTTGAAAATTTCGGAGGAAATCGAAAAGGCGCGGTCCTATGGGGACATCTCGGAGAACGCGGAATATCATTATGCCAAGGATAAGCAGGGCCAGATCGAGGCGAAGATCCGGGATTTGGAGGACAAGTTCTCGCGGGCCGAGATCATAGACCTAGCCAAGCTCTCCGGCGACCGGGTCACCTTCGGGGCCACGGTGGAGTTGGAGGACATCGAAACCAAGGAGCGGATCACCTACCAGATCGTGGGCAGTATGGAAGCGGACCCGCAACGCGGGAAAATATCTTATGATAGCCCGCTCGCGCGCGCGCTGATCAGCAAGGAAGAGGGAGACGATGTGGTGATCAAGAATCCGAAGGGGCAAAGGACTTACGAGATCATCAAGGTCCAGTTTGTAGAATGATGATCTGACCGGCGCTCTTATTTCGGTCCGGCCGGAGGGAGGTTGGCGGAACCTGCTTGCGGAGGCCGGGAAACCCTGAAAACGGGAAGCGAATAAAGAGGCTGAAAATTACTTGACAAGGCCGGACTTTTATAGTATTTTTCCGGCAATTTATAAATTGATCGTATTCGGGGATTAGTCAACTGCTTCGGAAAAGTTAGCAACACCTTTAGTTTCCCAACTCCAAAATTTGCCGTCACCGGGGCGGGATTTTATTTAATTTAAAAGGAGGATTTAGCTATGAATGAAGTAGGGTTACTGGCGATCATTATCATCTTCAGCATTCTGGGGCTGGTGGCGGCGTTTGCCCTGGCCAAGTGGGTCCTCAAACAGGACCAGGGAAGCCCGGCCATGCAAAAAATTTCCAACGCCATCAAGCAGGGCGCCGAGGCGTTCCTCAAACGGCAATTCACCACCATCGGGGTCCTGGCCGCGGTTTTTGCGGTGGTCCTGTTCGTGGGTTACGGCTTCATCCGCAAGGGCCTGCCGGGCATAGACCCGGTTGACAGCCCGGTGGTGATGGCGGGTTGGATCACGGCCTCGTTCGTGTTCGGCGCCATCTGCTCCCTGATCGCCGGCTATACCGGCATGTGGGTGAGCATCCGGGCCAACATCCGGACCGCGGCCGGCTCCATCCGCAATGTCAATGACGGACTCCAGATCGCCCTGCGCGGCGGCGCGGTTTCCGGCTTGATGGTGGTTGCGATGAGCCTGCTCGGAGTGGCCGGGCTGTATGCCGCGGTCAAATATATTTCCGGAGTCGAGGCGACCAAGATCCCGCTTTTGATCGTGGGCTACGGGTTCGGCGCATCCTTTGTGGCGCTGTTCGCCCAGCTCGGCGGCGGTATTTATACCAAGGCCGCGGATGTGGGCGCGGACCTGGTCGGCAAGGTTGAAGCCGGGATTCCGGAGGACGATCCCCGCAACCCCGCGGTCATCGCCGACCTGGTCGGAGACAATGTCGGCGACTGCGCGGGCCGTGGCGCGGACCTGTTCGAGTCCACCGCGGCGGAAAACATCGGCGCGATGATCCTGGCCGCGGCCATGGCGATCCGGGTCCCGAACGCCGACCCCGGCTGGATCCTGGGCGTGATGATGTTCCCGCTGGTCGCGCGCGCCTTCGGTATCATCGCCTCGATCATCGGCATCGTGTCGGTGCGCGTGAAGGGCGAGGAAGACCCGATGAAATCCCTGAACCGCGGCTACTATGTGGCGGTGGTGCTGGCCATGATCGCGTTCGCCGGCGCCAGCCGGTGGCTGCTCTATCACGAATCCGCCCCCCAGGCCTGGTGGCACTTCTTCCTCTGCGGGGTCATCGGCGTGCTCACCTCGGTCGCCTATGTGTTCATTACCCAGTATTACACCGAATATAAATATCGCCCGGTGCTCTCGATCGCGGAGGCCAGCCAGACCGGCCCGGCCACCAACATCATCACCGGCCTCTCGGTCGGCTTGGAATGCACCTGGATGCCGATCGTGGTGATCGGCGCCGCCATCCTGGGCGCCTACTACCTCGGCAATTCCTCCGGCTTAGAGCATGCCGGCCTATTCGGCACCGCCGTCGCCACCATGGGCATGCTCGCCACCGCGGCCTACATTTTGGCGATGGACACCTTCGGCCCGATCGCGGACAATGCCGGCGGCATCGTCGAGATGAGCCAGCAGCCCAAGGAAATCCGCGAGAAGTCCGACCGGCTCGATGCGGTCGGAAACACCACCAAGGCCCTGACCAAGGGGTATGCGGTCGGCAGCGCCGCCCTTGCCGCGTTCCTGCTCTTCTCCGCTTATTTCGACGAGGTCCGCAACTACCTGCCCTTGGACATGAAAGACACTTTCAAGGCCATTGACCTGTCCAAGCCGGTCGTCTTCGTCGGCGCCGCTCTGGGCGGGATGTTGGTGTTCCTGTTCTCCGGCCTCACCATCCGCGCGGTCGGCAAAGCCGCCTACTATGTCATCAACGATGTGCGCGCGCAGTTCAAAGAAAAGCCCGGAATCCTGCTGGGGACCGAGCAGCCCGATTACGGACGCACGGTGGACATCGTGACCAAGGGCGCGCT
>CAIUDS010000313.1 GCA_903897985.1 uncultured delta proteobacterium | reverse complement strand
TCTCGCGGCGATGAACTTTTCGCAGCCTCACTTTTGGAGTAAGTAGACAAGTAGACTGCTACTTGTCTACTTACTGGAATTTTGCTGCCTTGAAAGCAACTGGGGCGCTCGAAATAGGCTCCGGCGCGAGCAGAACCTGGCCTGGTACCCGCGCGACGGCTTGATCAGCTTCAAGGTCCCGGATAAGGACTTTGAGAGCAGGATGTGGACGATTTAGCAGGCAGGGAAAAGAGCTATGATGATGCTGAAAACTTTTCCTAAGCAGCCTGCAAATAGTTTCGGTAATGTCTAATGTCGAGGTCTGACCCCTTTGGCTCATGACCCCTTTGGCTCACCTTCGCCAACTGGAGGTTCAGGCCTGGAGAGGCTACGGCGGACAAGCTGCGCCTCCTTGTCCTCCGAGCCTACTCCGCCGTAGTAGCTACGGCTACGAAGGCTGGAAGCTCCTTCAAGAGCGAAGTAGGATGCGGTAAAGATTTCTAATTCTCGCATTCCTGCTTCCCATCTGCGTTTATCGGCGTCCATCTGCGGTTAGAGAACAGGGGTTAGTGGGTAGTGGTCAGCTCGTCCTCCGAAGCCCCTTCCAGTTCGAGCCTTCTGTTGGCGAAGGAGGATGGTCAGTGAAATTCCCGAATTCCGAATTGAATTTTAAACACAACGGGCACGACGCAATCCAATCCTTTAATTCGTTGTGCTCGTTGCCTGCGGCGAGCCAAGTCGAGCCGTGATCGTCGTGTTTCAAATGGATTGAATTATCCGCGTTCATCGGCGTCCATCTGCGGTTCTAACAGGGTTCAGGGTTCAGGGTTCCGCGTTCCCGAATTCCCATCCTCCTTCGCTGTCCTTCGTAGTTTCTTGTCATCCATACATATTAGCGACAGCTGATAGCAAAGTCTGATGGCGAAGGAGAAAACCCCAGATATGGGGTATGATTGAGGGTTTCTAGGTTTCTTGTTTCTGCGTTTCTTGGTTTGGCCGCCGCCGGCAAAGTGGTAGAATGGAGGGAGATGAAGGCGGATTTAAAGCTCGCGGTGGAACTGGAGTTGGAGCGGGAAACTGAAATTCCGCGGGGGTCGGCGCCGTGGCTGGAGGGTTTCCATCTCAGACGCGGATCGCTCTTGAGCTTGCAAGACCGGGACGGGAAATGGTTCCGGGCGCGGGTGCGAGAGCTTTCCGCAAGTGAGTTGCGGGTGAAGGTTTTCGAGGAGCTTGAACCGCCGGTTGAATCGGATTTGTTCCTGACCTTGCTCCAGGCGGTCCCGAACAAGGAGCGCATGGAAACGATTATCGAGAAGGCGGTGGAGTTGGGAGTGGACCTGATCCAGCCGTTTTTTTCGGCGAGGTCTTATCGGTTACACGAACTGCCGCAGTCGAAATGGCGTCGGTGGCAGGACCGGGCTCGGCGGGCCGCGGAACAATGTCGGAGAGGGATAGTCCCAAAGGTGGCAGAGCCGAGGCCGCTCTTGGAGGCGGTTAAGGTTTGCGGAGATGCGGAGTTGAAGCTGGTCTTATATGAGGGAGAAGGGGAGCGCGAACTGCGGGAATTTCTGGCAGGGCGGGGAAGGATTGGGAGTTGCGCTTTGGCCGTGGGACCGGAGGGAGGATTCGAAGAGTTGGAAATCGAAGCGCTCCGACAAGAGGGTTTTAAACCCGTGTCGCTGGGCGGGAGGATCTTGCGGGTGGAGACCGCGGCGATCGTGGGGATGGGGATTGTCCAGTATTCCCTGGGGGACCTGGCAGGCCGGAGGCCTGCACCACAATCATGAGACACCACACCAGCAACGAGCCAGGGCGCCGGAGCGGCGAGATTTTTCTGGGCGTCATCGCGGTCCTGAGTCTGGGGCTGGACCTGCTGATTTACTATCATCCGGCCTGGTTCAACCACAATTCCGAGTATAAGTGGTCGGCGCTATGGCATGGGAGGAAAGCCGCCTGCGTTTGGGTGTTCCTTTGCTGGAGCCTGATCCTGGGGCTGGCTTATGCGATCTGGCTCAAGCTGACCGGCTTTGCCGGCAACAGAGCCAAAGACGCTTGGTCGGCGATACTGCTATTCCTGCTCGCGGTATTGAGTCCGCTGGTTTTCATTCAGGTCAACCGGTTTGGAACCTACGAGTTGCTGATCCGAGTGATGGTGCCTGATCACACCGGCTATTTCACGGACGCGGTCCGGTTCCGCAGCAAGGACGAACTGGTCAAAACCTATCTGACCGATTGGCAAAAGCTCTCGACGCACAGCCGGACCCACCCGCCGGGGACGGTGCTCTTGTTCATGGAGATGAACCGGCTGGCGGAGAGATCCGGGATGATAAAGCGGCTTTACCGGTGGACGGTGAAGGACGAGGTGCGGCAGAAACTTGGGATGGCTTTCCTGAGTCCTAGTCCTGCGGTGGCAATGCTGGGGGCGGGGGCGATGCTGGCGCTTTGGCTGATGCTGTTCGCGTCGGCGCTGGCCGCGCTGCTGGGATATTTTGTGCTCCGGAGATTTTATTCCGCGGAGATGGGTTTTGGTTCGGGCCTGATTTTGGCCTCGATGCCGGCGTTCTCTCAGCACACCCCGGTGATGGACCAGGTTTTCGCGGACTTCATTCTCGGCTCGACTTTGCTGGCGCTTTTGGGAGCGGGTAAGAGGCCGGCGCTGCAGGCGCTAATGATGTTGGCGGCCGGGATTTTGATCGGAGCGGGCATGTGGCTGAGCCCGGGGGTGGGGGCCGCGGCCTTGCTGATCCCGATCCTGCTGGCGGCTCAGGCCAAAATGAGGAAGCGGGGTTCAAGCGCTTTTCAGATGGGAAAAGAAGTTGCCGGGGCGGGTTTCCTGGTTGTGCTCGGGGCGGTCCTGGCTCTTTGGCTGGGGTCCAAATTGATCGGGGCCGGCTGGCTGGAAATATACCGGATCAACCGGCTGGGCTGGTATTTTAATAATACCGTCTCCGGCAGGGTCCATGCCTGGAAATGGATCCTTTTCAACCCTTATGAATTCTTCTTCTGGACCTCCTTTCCGGTTTTTGCGGGAATTCTGGCCAAGCTGTTCCATGAACTCAAAAAGGCAAGCTCGGGCGAATTCCGGGAATCGGCAGATGTGTTTTTCTGGGCGGTGCTCGTTTTTATGGTCGTTCTAAACTTTTCCGGCCAAGTTTGCTATGAATCTCCCAGGCTCTGCTGGTTTTGTCTGCCCATGATCGCAATAATAGGCGCAACAGGACTTGTCAGATCTATGAAAAATTTACATAGCTTTGAAAAAGCCACATTTTTAGGCTTAGTCTCTCTGCACACAATCTTTTTGGTCTTAATCTATTGAATTTATTGTAAAATGTTACTTAGGCCGGGTTATCGTTACCAGCTTGTATGACCTGCCCCGGAATTTAACATGAGAAATCATTGCAATTTTTAATTTAATATTAGGAACTTCTGAGGAATCCGAATCCAAGTCTTGGGTATTTTTAATTGGCATGATTTTTGAATTTTCGTTCAAAATTTGAATCCGGTTTCAAGCCCCTTTAGAATAAAGTCTTTAAAAATCAACGCATTACATATGCGCGGATTCTTGACCGGAGTCATAAAGCGACGAATTTTAGAGACTTTGAAAAGGCATTCCACGATTAGAAATAAATCTGGCACGGTGGATGCATGGTATTAATGATGGAGGTCTAAGATGGCTGATTTGAAAAGCAAAAGCGGATTCACCCTGATCGAAGTTATGATCGCCATGGCGGTGCTGATGATCGGCATGCTTGCGCTCATCTCATTGCAAATGGCCGGAATTCGCCAGTTGGCCCAGGCCAAACAACGGACTGCGGCCACCCAGTTAGCCACCCAGACCTTGGAATATCTTAAAACCGTGCCCGTGGATCCTAATGATCGCAGCAGGATATTCACGGACGCCGTTACCGGCGCCAATTTGGTGGATGCCGCAGGCGTCGCATTGCTGGACGACACCAGTACGGACGGCAAACTCACCTGGCATTTGCTGCGGCCCTATGGAGAGGACGGTATCCCCATGGCGGCTGGCAGCAACTGGACCTCCCAAAGTTTGTACCTGGTCGCCTACGGGGTTGACTGGGGAGGGGCTAATGGGAACCACTTTGTCTCCGCGGGGGGCGAGACGAACGAACTTTTGCTGGCGCAATATCCGGAGATTCTTCCGGGCGCGAACCAGATTTACCTCGAGGTCTGGGTTGGTTGGATTGAGCCCGGGGCGCGGCTCCAGACTTATGAGGGGGCGGAGCTCCGGAATGCGCTGGAATATTTCAATGTAGTCGGTGATACCTTTCCCAATAACCCGGCGGTTTTTACCCGCCGGAAGATAGCGCTGAAAACGCTACGGCAACTCTAAAAGCGAGGAAAGAGCCATGAAGATGAACCGAAATCGGGATCGGGAAAACCAGGCAAAAGGTTTCACCCTGATTGAAATATTGGTCGTGTCCATAATCAGCATGATTGTTTTTTGGGGCGCAATCAGCTTTTTTCAGGACCAGCAGGAGGTTTTTCGCCGGCAGTCGGAGCAGGCTGAAAAGCAGGCTAATTTAAGGATCGCCCTGTATAGTTTGGCCAAGGATTTGAATTTGGCCGGCTATTCCGGCACGCCCTGGGGAGTGGAGTTGCCGATCTTTTATATGCATCATACCGACGGAGTAGCCTTGGCCGATATTCCGGTTCGCGCAATCATCCCCTTGAGCGGGAACACCGTCTCCGCGCTTTCCGGCGGACTCGCCAATCAGGATGGCGAGCTGTTGGATGGCATAGAAATCTGGGCGAATTTTGATCTGGAGGGCGGCATTGCGAAACTTGCCACCAGTGTCAACACCGGAGACGCCACCCTCGTCGGCGATACGGCGGGCATGTTTGTCAAACAAATGTGGGACGAGGCCAGTGGCGCAAATAAGAATTATTATCCGACCGGGATCGTGGTTGCCTCTTACTACGGGGCAGGAGAATATCTGCCCATTGCTTCGGTTGACGCTTCCAGCAAAACCATTAGCGCCAGCGAATCTTTGCTCAGCAACTACGCGGCAACCAGAGATCTGATGGCCCCGATCTGGAGGCGGCAATACTTTGTCAAGGCGGAAAATGGAGAACGGTGGCTGATCCGGCGGGAGTATTATGCCGGCGAGACGGTTGACTATAGAATGGTGCCGGGGGTTCAGGACTTTCAAGTTTTCTATGACCTGACAGATCCCAGCAGCGGCCAGTTCACCGGGGATGTTGATTCCGCCGATGTTACGGATCCGTGCCTAGTTACGGCCGTGACCATTCGGATGCAGGCAATGGTTCAAACCCCGGATATGGTCAGGCCGATGCTTACGACCTTGAACCGGAAGGTAAAACTCATGAATGCGGGCGAGAATCCCAATCTTGCCAACTGCCCGTTATAAGCAAAGAAAGGGGGCCCCAAATGAACAATTTATATATAAAGCTGAGGGAGAAAAAGGAAGCGGGCGCCGCATTGGTTATTGCGATCATTTTGCTCTCCGCCATAGAAATCCTGGGCTTTGCCCTGATCACCATAAGCGGGATTGACTATAGCGTCGCCAGTAACCTTGCGCGGAGCGAGGAGGCGCTGTATGCGTCTGAGCAGGGAGTGATGATGGGAATTGAGTGGACCCGCAACCACCCGGGACAACTGGCCTATGGCGATAGCACTGACCTTTACAGCGCAACTTATCGCGGCAAGGAAACCTATGGAACCGGCACCGATCCGTATCCCAAGTGGGCGGCCACGGTGACCAATGTCGGAATGGCTCCTCCCAGCCCCGGCCAGGTGCTGACGAACAAAACCTACCGGTATTTGGTTGAGAGCGTGGGGAGAGGCGTCCCGGGGTTGACGCGGACAATCAAGGTTGAGCTGGGGATGTCCGAGCCGCCCAAGGGAGGCGGCATCCAGCCGATCGCAGACGCGATGGACCCAAACATTACTCGAAAACTAGCGGGCACTACTTACCGTCCTTATTGAACGGCGAGGAACCTGAAAGAAGGCAAGGAAGATGAAGATAATAAAAAGGAACCATTGGTTTTTGGGCGTGGTGACCGTGATGGCGATGCTCGGGGCCGGGCCGGCTTTTTCCAAGGCGGAATTACCCTTCTTCGCCTCGATTTCGGCCAAGCCCAATGTCCTGATCCTGCTGGACACCTCCGGAAGCATGGCCTGGAATACCTACGACAGCAATAACGCGGACACGGGTAAAAGCCGGATGGACATCGTCAAGAAGGTTTTGATCGGCGGCCGGGTCCCGGTTTTATATAATAACCAACAGGTGTATCTAGGGAAGACGACTGGAGAATACAATGCCTATGATGAACTCTACGCCAAGGGTGTGCTTCAGGATATCCTGCTCCTGCGTTGGACTAACAGCAGGTATGAACTGGACACCAAGGCAAACTATCTGACTTATGGCCCGCTGGGGAATAATACGCGAACCTATTGGTTCATTTTCAAAAGCCATTACGACCACTCCTACGATGCGTGCATCAGCAACACCACCGGACAAACCACCGTGGCGAACGCGATTTATGGCTTTAGCAAGTTTCTCCGCGACAATAATAACGCCGCCACCGCCACCTTGGTCACCGCGCACACCAACCCCGCGGATATTTACAATGACTGCCTTACCTCTACGGCCCAGGCCACCTATCTCAACCGGAAGGTTTATCAGGCCGCGTCCTCCGGCACCCCCACTTTCAAGAACCATCTCCTGGAGAATTACGGCCAATACGAAAATTTGAGGATTGCCCGCGTTAAAAATATTCCCAGTACGGTCCCCTGTTACACCCAAGGCACCACCAAGTATGCTTGTTATAAGCCGGCGGCTTTTCCCGCGGACCTGGTGTCCGGAGCCGACGCGGATTCCGCCCAAGATCTATTCGTGATCTGGGACGCCACCGATTATGTCAACAATACCGCGGCCATGGTAAGCGCTTCCATGGGTCTTTACAATTTTATCCTCTATTATCAGGCCCGAAACAGCGGCAAGAGCAACTATAATAGTTTTATCCAGTATTCCAACTCGGAAAATCTCTGCGGAGACGGGCCCAGCTATCTGACCAATTGCTCAAACGATGGCAAGGCCAACCGGGCCCTCTACCAGCTGGTCCCGGACACCAGTAGTAATATCATCCTCACCGTCAAGCCCAGACCCTACTCCGGCTACGGCTCGCCCGCCCACTCCTGGACCGACGCGCAAATCTCCGCCAATATTTATAGCAACCTTGATCAGGCTCTGGAGGTTGATGCCTGGGGACCGCAAGAGAAGCCGGATGGCATCATCGGACCGGAGTTTATCAAGTCCGGCGGCGTCGAAAGCGAGACGATTCCGATCCGGGAAAAGTTGGGATACACGCCCAACGATGTCGGCTGGTCCACCAGTTGTCTGAATAGCCCGGACTGGTGTCATATATTCGATGATAACAACGGGAACTTTAACGGCCTTCACTACACCGCCCAGGACCGGGATGATCCGGGAATCATGGATATTTATGATGTCCGTTATGGACTGATGATTTTTGATACCGCCGACAATGGCGATTTCCCCGGCCACGGGGGCGGCGACTTGATTTATAACCTTTCCGAAGGAAGCACCAATAATATCTACCTGCAGGAAATCATTAAATGCGGGGACCTGAATGGCAATGGCCATATAGCCGACTGCACGGGCAGCACCGATTGCTATACCTGCCCCTCCGCCAGCAGCAGCACCCCCATTGCCGGCGCGCTCCGGGATGCTTTTAGTTATCTTTATAACTACTATTTCACCCCCGCCACTTCTACGCAGAATGGAGGCACGGCGGGAAGCACGGAATCTATCAATAGATGTTATAAGTGCGATTATGCCAATCTGACCGGTTTTGGCACGACCCCGTCCACGAACCCGACCAGCCCCGATCCGTTCGGCGTATGGAACACCTCCCAATATCCTCTGAACCATAACGGTCATGTCCTGCTTAACGATCCTTATTATTACTATCAATGCCGGAGCAATAATGTCATTCTGCTTACCGACGGAGGCCAGAACCTCGGCGAGCCCTGCGTGAATGGCAGCAGCGGGACCAATTGGAGCTGCCCGAATTCGCAGTATCAGATTGACACCAGCCATGACACCAACGACGGCACGAACAATTATCTTACGCCCACGAAAGGGATCCAGGCCAAGTATATTCATTATTTTGTGCACCCCAGCAATGTGATTGGCACTTATTCCGAAGGCAGTTGGCTGCCCACCAAGGTCTATGTGATCGGGTTTTCCATGTCCTCCAGCGCCTCCGGCTATGATACCTATGCGCAGAACATGGTTGACGGCATGGCCGCGGCCTCGCATATCGCCAGTGACCCGAACGATGTCACCACGGCCTTCTATGCCAACACCGAGACCGAACTGATTTCGCAATTTAATATGATCATGAAAGAAATCATGAAAGGGGTTTTCTCCCGGTCCGCGCCCGCGGTCAATACCGACCTTACCGCCGGCGCCGCGGGATACTTTGATGTGGGAGTCGGCGACGAGCCGCTCTGGCGCGGGCATCTGGCATTTATTGATTTCGGCAATACGGTGGAAAACTTGCAAAACGGCGAAATGGCCGACATTACCGCGGTGCTGGATGGCGCCAGTGTCTTGAACGCCCGAACCAGCTCGCGGGAAATCTTTACCTCGCTTTATAACAGCACCAACCATAAATGGGGCCGGGTTAATTTCGTTTCCGGCAGCGCCGGCACGCTGATCAGCAAACTATTTAACGGCTATCCCAATTATATATCGGTATATGATCAAAATGGCGACACCGTGCTCAATAACACCGACGCCTCGATGCTGATTAACTTCGTGCGGGTGGAGGATGGCAGCACTTATTCCGACGATACGGAAAGAACCTGGCGCCTGGGCGCAATTTATCATTCCACGCCGGTTGCCGCGGGAGCCCCTCCCCAGGGCGCGCTGGCCAACGACAACAGTTATCAAGCTTTTGCCACTAAATATGCGGGTGCGCCGGAACTTCTTTATGTGGGCGCTCTGGACGGAATGCTCCATGCCTTTTTCTTCCAGGATCCGGACAAAGTCATTACTCCGCCCAGCAACGGTTCCCGCTCGACGATGGAGGAAGCCTGGGCCTATGTGCCGAATTATGTTTTGCCCGGTCTTTATCATCTGCGCTTGGGGGAGCAGGAAATCTATGTGGATGGCGATCCCAATGTCGCGGTGATGAGGGTTAACGTTCCCGTGGCCGAACAGCCGGGTGGCACCGTCGATTATTGTAGTAAACCCAAAACGTGGTGCTGGCAGACCATTCTTTTCGGCGGTCTGCGCGACGGCGGCCCGGCTTATTACTCGCTCAATGTCACCCCCGATCTCGTCACCACTTCCGGTTCCGCCGGTGACTCGGTAACCATCCGCTGGGAATTCACGGATCCCGACGATGGCGGAACGATTGATCCGGCCCTGGGCAATAGCTGGAGCCTGCCCTATGCCGATGAATTGCGCTACCAGGTTGGCTCCACGGTGGACACCCGGCTGGC
>CAIUDS010000312.1 GCA_903897985.1 uncultured delta proteobacterium | reverse complement strand
TTATTGATAATACTGGATTCCCGGTCAAGCCGGGAATGACAGTAAAGTCTGAAGGAGAAGCAATGGACCGGAGAATTTTTCTGGAAATCGCGGGCATGACCGGGGCGGCGGCACTGGGGCCTGCAAGCTTGAGGGCGGACCTGGCCGCGCCGGGCGGGGATGAGATTGAAGCGCGGGTAAAGGGCCTGGTGGCGCGAATGAGTCTGGAAGAAAAAGTGGACCAGATGTCGGGACGCGAGATCGTCGGCGGCACCGGGCACGGCTTGTCTTACGGCGAATCGCCGGGGAACCGGCGGCTGGGCATTCCGGCCATGCTGACCCTTGGGGCATCGCGCGGCGCGGGCATGGGCCGGGCCACGGTGTTTCCGGTCTCGATGTGCCGGGGCGCGAGCTGGGACCGGGAGCTGGAGGAGCGGGTCGGGGAAACGATCGGTTATGAGGTGCGGGCCAAGGGATGCCATTCGCTGCTGGGCCCGTGCATCAACCTGGTCCGGCACCCAAGCTGGGGCCGCGCGCAGGAAACTTACGGCGAAGACCCGCTGCTCCTGGGCGTGCTCGGCGCCGCGCATGTGATGGGCGCGCAGAAACATGTGATGGCCTGCCCCAAGCATTTTGCCGGCAACAGCATTGACGACAGCCGCTTCTTCGTGAATATCGTGATGGACGAGCGCACGCTGCGCGAGATTTACCTGCCCCATTTCAAGCGGTGCGTGGACGCGGGCGCGGCAAACATCATGAGCGCATATAACCATCTGAACGGTTCGTTGTGCGGGCAGAACCGCCAACTGATCACCGAGATCCTCAAAGGCGATTGGGGGTTCTCGGGCCTGGTCATGTCCGACTGGGGCAATGCAGTGGATGACACGGTGGCCGCGGCGAACGCGGGCCTCGACCTGGAAATGCCCAACGGCAGCGCGCACTACGGCAAGAAACTGGTGGACGCGGTGCGAACGGGAAAGGTTCCCGAAAAAAATATTGATGATTCCGTCACGCGCATTTTGCGGCAGAAATTAAAATTCATCACCCCCGACTTTCGGAAGGGTTATGACCAGGAGCGGATCGCGGGCAAGGATGCCGCGTGCTTGGCGCGGGAAGCCGCGGTCAAAGGCATGGTCCTGCTCAAAAACCAGACCTCGGCGCTCCCGCTCGATGCCGGCCGGATCAAAACCCTGGCGGTGATGGGCCGGCTGGCCAATATGAAAAACCTCGGCGACCTGGGCAGCAGCTTCGTGCTTCCCCCATACGCGGTGACCGCGCTGGAGGGCATCAAAAGGCGGGCTGGCAACTCGGTGAAGGTGGTTTACTGCCAGGGAGAAAATCTTGGGGAGGTTGGCCGGATCGCCAAATCAGTTGACGCGGTGATCGTGGTCGCGGGCGACACCTGGCGCGATGAAGGCGAATACCTCGCCCTCTGGGGCGGCGACCGGCTCGACCTCAACCTGCACTCGGCCGAGCTCAAAATGATCCAGACCGCGGCCAAGGCCAACCGGCGCTGTATCGTGGTGCTGGAAGGCGGCAGCGCCATCATCACCGAATCATGGAAAGATCAAGTACCGGCCATTTTGATGGCATGGTAT